>JAFGJX010000053.1 GCA_016928865.1 Spirochaetota bacterium | reverse complement strand
CAAGCAGGGCTCAGAAGGAGAAACGGCTGCAGGAAAAAAAAATCCGGAGCCGCCTGAAGAGCGAACGCCGCAAAGAGACCGGGTTCGAGTGAGTCCGACGGAACCGGACCGCCGGTGAAGTCCTTGTGATCTAACAAAACGCGCTGCCCACGCGGGCGCAGTACGCGTCCATGTCGAACTTCCTCTCCAGGCCCCGGTCGTTCATGTACCGCACCTTTCCGAAAATCGCGCGTTCGGGCCAGGCGCGGTCATGCTTGCCGAAGCACCAGGCAACGCCGGCAAACCCGTTCGGATCGCGGCCGTCGATGCTGTATCTGTTGTTCAGATAAAGCGCCGTATTGAAGGCCTCTTTCGGATCACGGCTCCACTCAAGGATCTTCTTCCCCCAGTACATCCGCATGTACCCGTGCATCTTGCCGGTGAGGACCATCTCCGTCTGCGCCGCGTTCCAGTAGCGGTCATGGGTTGCCGCCCGCTCCAGCTGATCGCGGGAATAGACATATTCACGCCGGTCGCGCCTGTGCGCCGCCAGCGTTTTCTTCGCCCAGGCCGGAAGGCAGGCGTACTGATCATAGGCGGGATTGTAGTGGACGAAATTCATCGCCAGCTCGCGCCGAACGATCAGCTCTTCGAGGTACCGGTCTTTCCCCGGCGAGCCTGATTTGAGAACGTCAAGCGCGATCTGAAGCGGAGCAATCTGGCCAAAATGCAGGTACGGACTCATACAGGAGAGATTGTCTTCGGCTGGATCGTTCCGCAACTCCCCGAACGAATCGAGCTTCCGTTCGATGAAACGGGAAAGGAGACGCTTCGCCGCGGCGGTTCCACCCGCGGGCCGGCCCACCGGTTGCACCGCATCATCGACGCGAAGCCTCCGAAGCACCGCAGCCGTGTCACCTATATCGTCCGAGCGGATGTTCATGCCGAGAGAGGACCGGCCGCACCGGCGCTTTTTCAGGGGCGCGAGATAGCCGTACAGGAGACGCGTGATCTTCGGCCGGAACGTGCCGGCGCTGTATTCCTCCTTAGGGGAAGCGGTCTCCACCGGGACCACCACGTCCGACTCAACCTGCACCAGACCGCAGGCGATGCGCTCCGCGGCAGCCGCGCGCCACTCCTTCTGTATCCTGAGGTAGCCCCGGTCTGTCACCGCAAGCGCGGCCTGCCGCGCCATTTCAACCGCCCCCTTCTCGGGGGATACGATACGCGTGACAAGAAGTATCCCGCGCCAATTTAAATCCCTGCCGACCTGGCGCAGGCCCTCCAGCATGAATGCGTAATGGCGCGCGTTGGCCCCGGGAAATGATCCGGTCAGCCCGAAAAAGACGACAACCGGAAGTCCGAGATGGTTGGCGCGATCGATGGCGTATTCGAGGGCATGATTGCATTCGGCCCTCTGCGACTGCTGCATCCAGTAGAGCACGTAGGAGCCTGATCGGGCGCCCCTGTCGTTGAGAGACTGAATGCGCTGTTCCTGAATCATTACTCGATGATCCTGATGATGTCCGGCTCCCTGCGTATGGGGGCGGCAGGTATTGCCCGGGGATACCCGATGATGATCGGCGCCACGATCCGGTCATCATCGCTCAGGCCGAGCTCCGCCCGGAGGCCCGGATCGCGCACGTCGGACCCGAGGTTCACCCAGCAGGTGCCCAGGCCGCGCGCCGCCGCCGCGTTCATGAAATACGAAGCAAACAGTGCGCAGTCGACCAGCAGGTTACGGTAATCCCGCGATCCGGCCACGATCACCAGCGCGGGCGCGTTGTAGAAAACATTGTACTCCCTGTTTCTCAGGGCCGATTCATAGCGGACGATATAGTCCCCCGGGTCCGCTTCCAGCCTCGCGATGAGGTTTTTCTTGCTCTCATCCGAGATCCGCCTCATCATCTCCCCGTTTGTGATGACGACCAGCCGCCAGGGCTGGTTGTTGCCCGAGCTCGGGGCCAGCGTGCTCTCCCGTATCATTTCACGCAGGAGCTCAACCGGCACGGGCCGTTCCTCGTAGGAGCGTATAGAACGCCGCGTCCTCAGAATTTCTGAATATTCCATGATATGTTCCTGATGTGAGCCGCCGGCGCAATCGGCGGCTATTATGTGGGTATGCGGCGCCTGCGGAGCGAACCGATCAGGCCACGCGGCCCGCTTTCGACTTTTTTCCGTTTGCGATGCTCAGTACTGCCTGTTCCTCTGACCTGAAGATATCGAACATCTGACCGATATTGATAATCTTGAAGAAGATATTCACGGCATTGTTCCTGTCGTTGCAGAGAACGAGGCGCTTCCCCCTGTTGTCCAGGTAACGCTTGAGGGAGATGAAAATCCGCAAACCGGAGCTGCTCAGATAGTCAAGCTTCTCCAGTACGATTACGATATGGTTCTCCGGATATTCATCCGCTATGTCGATCAGGTCCATTTCGGCCGACTCGGATTCGAAAATATCGAGCCGTCCGCTCAGATAAACAATCGTGATGCCAACAGTGCTCTTCACTCGTATATTCATCGGCCCCTCCGCTTGCTTATTTATTTTTTCGACAACCTTATATTCTCCCCATAATAATATTTTTTTGTCAACAAAAAATTATGTCACATAAGGTTTTTTAATACGTTCAGTTATGTGTAAAAAAGGAGAAGAATCGCTAGTATATGTGCTTTATTTTCGCGCCTTCGAACCCGTTAAACCTCGTTGATGACGCGATGCTGTAGGCGCCGATGTTTTCGGTATACAGATAGTCGCCTATCTCAAGGTTCCGCGGCAACTGCACGGACTGGGATATCTTGTCAAAGCTGTCGCAGGTGGGGCCGACGACCGCGCACACTTCCCGCGCGCCCTGCCTGAACGACTTGAAGTTGGGGATCCAGTGATCATAGACCACGCCCGAGAAGGTATGGTACACCCCGTCATTGATGTGATAGAAGATTTTTCCTTCCCGGCGCGCCTTCCCGATTATTTCGGTAACGAGCGTGGCCGCGTTGGCGACCATGAACCTCCCCGGTTCCGCCAGGATCTCGATATCGTCCGGGAACAGGCGTTTGAACTCAGCGTTCAGGACCGCGGCGAGCTTCTCGAAGCGCGGCACCTGTGAATCATACGACACGGGAAACCCTCCCCCGATATCTATGATATTCAGCGCATGCCCCTTTTTGCGGGCATCATGAAATATTTCGGATGTTATCTCAAGGGCTGACGTGTAATTGTCAAAATTCGTGCACTGGCTTCCCACGTGAAAGCTGATCCCCTCCACGGAGAGGCCCATTTCCGATGCCCGCCGTATCAGGTCGTACGCCTCCGCCGGCTCGGCGCCGAATTTGGAGCTCATCTCCACCTGCGAGCCGATATCCGGCACCTTGAGGCGCAGCACCAGGCCGGCTGTATTGCAGTGCTCTTTGATCTTTTTTACCTCGTCAAGGTTGTCGTATGTGACCAGGGGGCGATACCGCCTGATCCTGCGCAGCGTGTCCCGGTCCTTGATGGTGTTTGAAAAGATGATCTTGTCCCAGATGTAGAAATGCTTCTCGTTTTTCTTGAAATGCTTGATGTACTCGTGGACCTGCATGAACTCGTTGTATGAGGCGACGTCGAAGCTCGATCCCTCGTTGAAGAGGGTCTTGATAATCTCCTGGTTCGAGTTCGCCTTAACCGCGTAGTAGCACTGCACGCGCGGAAGGTTTTTTTTGAACATGCGGTAGTTCGCGCGTATCCTGTTATGATCGAGAATAAAAAGCGGCGTGCCGTATTTTTCGGCCAGCTCCAGGAGTCTCTTTTTCATCGTTCCCGCCCTGTTCCGCTACGCCTGCAGCTTCGCCATGAGCTTCTTCAGCTCATCGACTTCCCGGTTGTTCTCCAGGTACGACTCGATCAGCTTTTTGTGCAGCTCGCCCCCCCTGTCGTACAGGCGCTTGAGCTTCTTGGGAGCGGTCGTCTTCAGGGTGTACGACACCAGCAGAGGAAAGGCAAGCGTCACGTCGAGGTACGCGGTGACCGTTTCCTCCAGCTTGGTCGGATCTATTTTGCCCCAGCTCGCGGCCTCGCTGGGGGGCGCGCCGGAAAGCCCGCCCGTGTCCGGCCGCGCGTCTGTTATATTGATGTCATAGTCCTGCCCCACTTCCGGGATCATGAGCACCTCCTGGATCTGCGGCTCGGTCTGCAGGGTAAAGTTCTTCGGGCTGCCTCCGCCGATCAGGATGACGGCGGTCTTCCCCTTTTCATACCGCTTCGCATTGAGGATGATCGCGGTGGAATCGTTGACGTCGATGCTCGGATTGATCTTCAGCCTGAATTGCTGCAAGAGGCCCGCGGCCTCTGCCAGGAGCTCCAGCCCGGCAACGTTCATGCCGATGGTCGAATCGCCCGGAGACGAGGTAAAAACCGGAATCCCGTTCCGGTACGCCGCGGCAAGAATGCTCACCTCTCCCGTGCCGTTCTTTTTCTCGAATTCATCCGCGACCTTCCCCAGGTGATGATAGAACTCCCTGGTCCCCATCTCCTTCTGGAACTCCGGCCACAGCAGGATCTTCCTGAGAATCCGGTCGGTTTCCATGAGCACGTCTTCATAGTCGAACAGGATATCGTATATCCTGGTCACCCCCTTGTCGCGAAGATCGGCATCATCAACGGCATGGCTGCCCCTGTGCATCGGCAGGTTGAAGGCGTAATGGAGATCATGGTACATGTTCGCGCCGGTGGCCGTAATCCAGTCCACGAACCCGTGGTTCATGAGAGGGACCACCGTGGAAGGTCCCAGCCCCGCGGGAGTGAGCGCGCCTGCGAGGCTCAGCCCGATGGTGACATCTTCCTTTGAATAGCGGTCCCGCATCAGCTGGCACGCGGCGCGAAGCCGGCCGCCGTTGTAGGCGTCGAGGTTGTCAACAAGCTGCACGATATCGGTGTCCTTTGACAGCGGGGCCGGAAGAATTCTTTTCCCGGAGAGATACTTTTGCTTTCCCGGACAATTCGGGTTATCGTGTTTCATGATCACACATCCTAATATTGAAATTAAAAATCGGGTTGCCAGTCGCGCGATGACGATACGTTACGATATGTTTTTTCCGAGACCCTCTATTATTCTTCCCAAACCGGAAATCCCGGCATTGGCGCGATTGCATGAAGGCCCGGCAGGCTTTTAACCTTATAAAAGGGCCTGTTGCGTGTCAAGTAAATACGACGGCGTGAACTGAAAAATCCGCCCCTAAAAGTGCAGACCGACTGAAACCTCCGCGCCAATTTCGTGGTGCGCCGATTTCCTGTTCCCGTCGGCGTACATAATTGGAGCGCGCCCCATGGTGAGGGCCGTATAGGCGTATGTGATGTGCGTGCCGATAATGATCGGGAACCCCCTGTTCAGGGCGAACTCCGGTCCGAAGCCGGCCCGTATCGTATAGCCGCGCAGGCTCGTCCTGTTCAGAGCGGGCATGGTATAGATATTGGCCCAGGCCATCAGCGGTATCGGCGGGTTGTTCCAGAGGTCCGGCCACACCCCCGCGAGCCGCCCCCACAGCAATCTCGAATCGCGGAGCGCCGTCAGGGGATTGAGCTTGCCGCCGAACACCTGTCCCGCGGTCCCGTAGAAATTCAGCATGAATGAAAACGCGTTGCTCCGCGGCGTGAACACGAAGCTCATCCCCGGACCCGCGGCCCAGTAGTGGTAATCCATCAGCATGCCTGAATTGGTTTCGTTCAGGCCGACGTAATACCCGTCCCTGTCGGTAATAAAGCTCGTGACGCGTTCATACCCGTAGCGTCCCCGGATACCGAACTTGATGCCGGACAAATCGAACCCGCGCGTCTGCGCGAACTTGATCGCAGGCGCCATGAATTCCAGCTCGACTCCGCCGGTCCCGAAGGTCGTAAACCGGTAATGTTCCGTCGGGATAAAAGCCGCAAGCGCGTAGTCAATCTCGTAGGCGCGAAACACCCGGTTCTCCTTGTCGACGATCCCACCGGCAAATCCGCCCCCGCCGCCGAAGACGGATATCCTGAAAATTGAATCAAGATATCCGCCGGTCTGTTTTTTCGGGACCATGCTGCCCGTGTCCGATATGGCGGCATCCGGCATATCGATCACCTTCCCGTCGGCAAATTCCAGACGGGCGACCCTGCTGCGGTCTATCGTTTTTTCGCCTCCCGAATCCGCCTGCTTGTAGATGACGGCATCCTTTGTCACTTTGACAATGGCGCATTTAATCGCTTCCCCGCCGGTCAGGTATATCGTGTCAAGAAGCATTACCTGAAGCTTGCCGCTTTCGTATTTGATTCTTGCCACCTGGTCCCGCGGCACCGTATCGAACGCGGCCTGCCCCTCCGGATCGTATTCAACGACGCTGTCGGTTATCTGTATAACCGCCCCTTTCAGCACCGTTCCGTCAACGAGTTGAATCTCATCCGCGTAGACAGCCGCCGCAATCAGCATGGAAGTAACGATTACCATTATTTTTTTCATATAGACCCCTTTCATGGCAATGAGCCAATTGAATATAATGCCCCGAGCAGTCAAAATTATTGCCTGCTACACCAAATATAACACAACCACAGGAGATAGTGTTGCGTATACGATAAATTAAACAAAAAAAATTACTGGAAGGGTTTTACGGTTATTGTACCCCTTTATCGCCAAAAATAAAAAATTATTTGCATTTATGCCCCCCGGATTGCATACTCTCCGGGCGGGCTCGGACGCGCCCGCCTGCGTGGATTGCGATGAAAATTGAAACAAAAAAACTCATCTATCTGATCAATAAATACATTGATGAATTCAGCTGCGTCTACTACGCGGATGTGGGCGTCGAGGGCAAGAAATTCAAGGCGGGAAGCGAGGTCCTGCTCCTCGACGCAAACCACCTGGCAAAAGCGGGCGTAAAAGAGATCGAGATCCGTTACAACGTGACCCTGTATGAATACCTGACGCGCGAATTTCCCGGTGATTACCGCAGGCCGGTGCGATGGGTCGATTACCCCACCATGACCCGCATCCTTGAAGAGCTGGATCTGGCGAACAGCCAGTCGAGACGCAAACGCTTCCTCTACATTGTCGGCGACGTGTACCGGACCGACCGCAAGAACGCAATGAAAGAGATCGTCTTCAGGCACGATGAAAAGCTCGACTCTCAGAAGTGGAAAGCGAACCGGATATACATTGATATCCAGGAGAAGTTTTTTCTCCGCGATTCCGAATGCGGCATTATCATATACGGTAACATCAAGTCAGAAGAATTCGTTGACGATAACGGCTACCGGCGAAAGATGGACCTCCTCGGCATGATGCTCGCGCGCCGGTACGACAAAAAATTCGAGATCTCGCCCGATTTCATCCCGAACACGGACGTCTTCCGCGTCTCGGAGCCGGACAGGCTGCTGCAGGAATATATCAGCACCAACGCGAAGCTTATCGTGCTCGGCGACACGGTCACCACCAGGGACAAGGAGGCCCTGCTCCAGGTCAAGCGGCACGATCCATACGTGCGGATGATGGTATGCCCGCCGCTGAACCCCGACAACATTGACCACCTGCTTCTCCAGATAAAAATGATGTACAATACCGACCGGTGGGACAAGCTGTGACGCGAAAACAGCAGACAGAGCAATGATACCGCATGAAGGAGGCCAGACGACACCATGATTTTTGCAATTAATATCTACAGACGAATTTTTCTCAAGATAAAATCAGAGTTGATCCAGGAGATACGATTTCAGCTTGGCGTCAAATTTTCGGACAGGGAGGTTAAAGAGATCAAGGACGCACTGCAGGCATGGCTGCAGCAAAACCACGGCGAGCATTATTCAATAGAGATACGCTACGCCCTGTCCCAGGAACGCGAGGGAGCTCCTTCAGAAAACCAGTCTTTCACAGTCGAACTCTCGGACGGGGACCAGGACATTGCCTTCAAGATTGAGAGCGACATTATCCTGAACCTTATCACGGTAAAATACGCAAAAAACATTACCAAAAATGAGAGCTCCTATCAGCACAACGTTGAATCTATCAGGAAGACGCTCGAAGAGAAATTCAATATCAAGAAAAAAAATCTTACCCTTATTTCATCCAAGATCACTGATAATTTTGTGAATGTCCGCTTTGAAGATAAAAATACCAAAAAGAACTACGAATACAAAAATGATAAAGGCGTGATGCTTCTCAGATGTTTTATCATTAGATAAAACATCACATTTGCTATACAAACCTTTCTAATTGTATACATTATTATTTTTCAAAAATAACCTGTTCAGGTTTATTTTTGTTTTGACAAAATGCATAAAAATTACTAAATTCTAACATATTATAAATGTTCGTGCGGCATCTTATTATTCTATTTTTCATATTCATTTTGCTCTTTTTAAAGGATTATTGTTATGAAAAAAATAGTAATGCCGCTCCTTATAGCTGTTTTTGCCTCCACTTCCTGTATGCGAGGCGGTATCTATGAAAACAAGTCCAAAGATAATCTTTTAAGCTTCCTCAATATATTCTCGTCTTACGATGCTACAATCACCTCCAGTGCAGTATCGGGGCAGACTAACCTGCCATCCATACCGATAACTATCACCTTCGATGAACCGGTAACAGGTTTTGATATAACAGATATCACGGTAAGCGGCGCGACAATAAGCGGGTTTACACAATTAGATCCCTACACGTATGAGTTCACCATTACACCAACCGGCGACGGCCTGATAACCGTTGAAGTAGCGGATGCCGCGGCCCTGAAGCCGGACGGCGAACCCACCGGTCCTGTAGAGCCGTTTTCTTTTATTTCCGATACCACTGCACCAGCAGGCTATGCCGCATACATTGACCAGACTACAATTAACTCAACGAACCAGACTGGCCTGTCGTTTAACTACAGCGCTGCTGAAATCGGCGCCGCCTATAATTTCAGCGTAACAGACGGGACACTGACACTGAGCGGAACCGGAACTGTTTCAGCAGCCACGGGCACGGTGTCAGGAATCAATGTTTCATCACTGGGTGAAGGTACTCTGACACTCTCATTCACCCTGACTGACGCGGCAGGAAATGCCGGTACGGCGGCGACCGATACCGTCGATAAGGACACCCTGGCGCCGATTGGCTATACAGCCTCCATAGACCAGGCAAATATCAATACCGCAAACCAGACGGCACTCTCTTTTACCTATGCCGCCGCAGAAGTCGGCTCCACCTACAGTTACCGCATATCCGGCAGTAGCGGCTCTGTTCCCGGCAGCGGGACAATCGCCGCGGCAGGCGATACACTAACAGGGATCGATGTGTCATCCTTACCAGACGGCACCCTTACCCTGAGCTTTACCCTGACCGACGCGGCCGGCAACACTGGAACAGCAGCGACCGATACCATATTAAAGGACAGTACAGCACCGTCCGGCTATTCCGCATCCATCGACCAGGTATCCATCAACACCGGTAATGCAACAGCCATCTCATTCACCTTCTCAGGAGCAGAAATCGGCTCAACCTATGATTTCAGCGTAACAGACGGCACGGGCACTGTCAGCGGCAACGGCACTGTATCCGCAGCCAATCAGCAAATCACCGGCATTGATGTAACCGGATTGATCGATGGATTAGTATCTTTAAACGTTACACTGACTGACACGTCAGGAAATGCCGGTACCGCGGTGACAGATACTGTTACAAAAGATACCGTCGCTCCGACCGTCGCCATTACCAGCACCGCGACCGACCCGACTGGCATCTCGCCCATACCGGTAACAATAACCTTTAGCGAAAGCGTCAACGGGGTTGCCATTGGCGACATCACGGTCGGCAACGGCATTGCGAGCAACCTGACCGGCGGTCCAGCGGTCTATACCGCGGAAATAATCCCGACGACCTACGGTGCCGTCACGGTCGATATCTCCGCAGGAACCGCACAGGATTCTGCCGGGAATACAAACGCCGCCGCACCGCAATTCAGCATTACCTATGGCGACATCGTCCCCCCGACAGTCGCCATCACCAGCACCGCGACCGACCCGACCGGCGCCTCGCCCATACCGATAACTATCACCTTCAGTGAAGACGTGACCGGTTTTTCACTCAGCGATATCACGGTCGGCAACGGCTCCGCGGCCAACCTGGCCGGTGGTCCCGCAATCTATACCGCGGACATTACCCCGACCACCTACGGCACCGTTACCGTGGACATTGGCGCATCTGTTGCCTATGATGGGGCCGCAAACCCCAATACCGCCGCGCCGCAGTTCAGCAT
>JAFGJX010000052.1 GCA_016928865.1 Spirochaetota bacterium | reverse complement strand
TTATTGACGATAATTATACCGGCGCCGCCTGTCCCGCCATTTTTTTATTGCAATTATGGCATGAGCATGGATATCCTATACCAGTCAATGTTGAACGGCGCCGGCGGGGCGCAGGTGACGGCCCACGCCACTACCGGAGAATAAGGAACGCGATTTGGCAGAAGAAAAGAGCTTTTTACAGACCATCAAGCTTGAGATCAGCAGGAGCTTCAAGCTGGTCCCCTACGAGCGCATAGCCTTCCACCGGGTGCTCGGGATACTGAAATCGGATACCGGCAAGAGCATCCTGATCAAGGAGATGGAGAAAGGGCCGGATATCCGGCACAGCGCCATTGCCGCACTTGTCGCTTTTGACCATCCCGAGGTGACCGCGGCCCTCGCTTCCCGCCTTCACGAGAACATCACGCACCAGGAACAGGTCATGATCCTCGGACACCTGAAGCGCCGCGGCGCTCCCGGGAACGTCGGCGACATGATAGAATTCATAGAGAAGAGCCAGGAGCGGCAGACGACAGAAGAGGTCATTACCATGGCGTTTGACGTCCTGAAAATAATCGGGGCGGAATCGGGAGAGGTGCTGAGTTTTCTGACTTCAATTATTAACGCGGATCGTCCCGACCCGCTGATCCGCTCGCTGGCAATAGAATCTCTTTCTTCCTTCAAGTCAATGTCCATGCTGGAATCAGTCCTGAAAAAAGGAGAGGAGCCTTTCTGCTATGCCGCCTATCGCGCGATCTACGCGCTCGCGTGTGACGTCTCTGACCAGGCCCGACTCATGCAGACCGACGATGACCGGCTATACACATTTTCACCTGACAGCGAGGACAAAATAGTTCTCGAGATCCGGGTCCTTCTGGGCAAAATGACCCATGAATTTGACGGCTATTCCAGCAGGGTTAAAATCGCCTTTATCTGCGCAATGATCGCGTGTAATCACCGGGAATATCTGATCTATGTGATGAAAGCGATCACCTCGAACGACGATGATCTGGTCAGCATGGCGCTCTATGCCCTCTACCAGAACGTTGAGCGCCTGCGCGATCCTGACAAGCTGTTCAGGAACCTTATTGCGCTGTCAACCGAGGTGGACCGCTTCAACCAGATAATTGTGGAGATATTCGTCCGTTACTTCAACATGCCTGTCGATACCCGGCCTTTCAATCTTCTGAAAGACAAGCTCTATAACTATATCGTCGTTACCCTTGAGACTTATTTCGAGACATACCGCAAGGAATTCATGATTACGGATGTCATTGAAAAAGGGCTTCCGGAGAGCTTTCAGCGCATCAGGCGGTTTATTTTACAATACTGCACCCCTGAGCTCAAAAAGGAGATTATAGCATTCCTGGGACGGGAGGACCCCTCGCTGATAAAGCACATCATCGGCAGAATGGCCAAACGGATTCCCTATGTCGATGGACCGGGGGTGGACGACCTTTCCCTTCTCATGGAAGTGCTGCTCGACAGGGACGGCAAGTCGCGTGAAAACTCCGCATCGCGCCTTGAGGACCTGAATTTCGAGAAGCTGTATCTGAGAAACCGCATCGTACGGCTGTGTAAAATAATCGGCAGGCTGCAGATTGACGAGGCCGCGTCGGTGCTGGTCAATATCTATAACTACCTGAAAAAATATACCGACCGGGAACTTCTTGATGCAACGGTGCTCACCCTGGCAACCCTTAATTACTCCTATATGCTGGGCGAGATAGAGATTATGATGACCACCGGGACAGCCGAGGACCAGAAAAACGCGCTGCGCCTCCTTTCGCTCTTCACTGAACAGCGGTCTCTCAATATGATCCTCGAATTTCTCAAAAACCATATTGGCGATCAGGGCGAAATAGTGGAATCGGCGCTCACCTCCCTGCTGGAGCGGGACATCAGCGGGAATATAACGGCCGCTCAGATATTCAAGGGTATCATCGGGAAAAACCAGAGCAACTCGATACGGAGCCTTGCCGTGCTCGGCATCGGGCAGTGCCGCTTTGATGCTGACATCGAATACCTCGACGGCCTCTTCTACAAGCCGGGACAGGATGTCGCGAAGGACATCATCGTGCGCTCAATAGTCGCCATTGTGACTCACAGCGCGACCTATAACAAGCGCCAGCTCATGCGCTTTTTGCAGGAGTACCTGAAAGATCCGGGCATCAAGGTCCGCATCTACTCCTGCCTTGTCCTCGCACAGCTGGGGAGCAGGGATGCGATCCGCCTGATCCGCGATATGCTGGTCATCAAGAACAAGGGAATCCAGCGTGATATTCTGACAATACTGGGCGACCTCAAGTCGATTGAGTTCTCGTTTTTTCTGCTCTCCCTGCTGAAAGAGGAATATGGCATATCCAAGGACATCATCCCGGTCATGGAGAGCCTGCCGATCGAGGAGATGAAGGAAATCGACGGATTCGTCGTAAATATTTTCCGCAAGTATGAAGCGCCAGTGGTTGAGGGAATCCAGTCCCAGTCTGCCGAGTCCGGCATGATATCGATTGACGGGCTGAGAAAGGAACGGGTGACCATGCTGAAAATCTCCATCAGCGAAAAGAGCCGCAAGCAGGGAGAGGGAAGCGTTGACGACCTCATCAGCCTGAATCTCATGATCAAGCTCCTCATAGCCGCCGTGATACAGGACGGGGGCGGCACCATAACAAAAATGTCGAATACGAGCGTCATAGCGTTTTATACGGATGCCCGGCGCGCGGCCGATGCCGCGTATCAGATCGAGAGGAACATTGCCGAGTACAATGCGATGAGGATCGTCGATAGAAACATCACACTCTACCTGCAGCTTTTCACTGAAACCGTTAAAATTATTAACGACGAGATCATCGAGTTCCCTGTTCATCTGGAAGAAGAGCCGCTCGGTCTTCCCGTCCAGAATAAGATCATGGCGGACAGCGCAACCACGAAGCTTATTGCGGAGAGCTTCAGCCTCAGGGAGATGCCGGAGATGGTGCTTTCATATAACGGCATCGACACGCGCTATTTTGAGCTCCTGAACCCGGTCAACTTCAGCCAGCTGTCTGAACAGCTGGTCAGGACGATCAGGGAGGATGAGGAGAAGCGCGAATTGATGCAGCAGCAGATCGAGGCGGAGCTGAAGAAAATCAAGCGTGGCGGCCGCGCCTCCTCATCCGCATCGATCGCGCGGGGGCTGGATGACCTTTCTCAGCAGCTCCTCGCGCAGCTCGATGAGATTGACCGGTATGTGCAGAAGCGTTCGACAGATCGCGAGCTGATTAAAAACGTCCGCACCATGCTGAATAACGTCCACAACCTGTATCGGGTCGAGGTTTCACGGCTGGTTATAGATTGACCGATTTCACGGTCCGCGCGTCCCGGCATCATTTTTCTATGAAACGATTGCTCAGGTTCAGCTTGTGTTCTATCAGGGTGACCGAGTTTGTGAGAAAGAACCTGTCGTTTTTTGCCTCGAGAAGCAGGGCATAGTGCGTGCTCGCGGTGGCGTAGTCCTGGAGCTTGAACGCCGATTCAGCGTAATAATAATGATATGCGCGGTCGTATTGCTTTCGGGTGTCGATTGATTTCAGCACGACGAGCGCGCGGTAATATTCCCCCTCTTTGAAATACGCCTTAGCCCTTCCGAGGAGTCCGTTATTGAACCGGGGATTGATCCTCAGGCACTGGTCGTAATATTTTTTCGCGAGCTGCACCTGGTTCCGGTTGAAGAACAGGTCGCCGATTCGCACATAGGTGTCGAGCTCGTTGCTGTTTCTCCGGAGGGCTTCGCGATAGCATTCGATCGCCTCGTTGTCGCGATACCAGAGCTGATAGATGGATCCCATCTGGAGATAGGTGCCCGCGTATTCGGGAACGATCGCCTGGGCCTTCGTGAAATGAAGCATCGATTTTTTCAGGCTGTTGAGATGGAGGTAGCAGATCCCCAGGTTGTAACGGAACGGGAAAAAAAGCGCGGAATTTTTAAGGGCCGACTCCAGTATCGCGATGGCGCCGCTGTAATCTCCTCCGGCGATTTTATCCGCTGCCTTATTGTTTTCAATCGCCAGGGAGCTTGACCCGGTGCAATAGACGATTTCATCCTTGAAATAGATGCGGTCCTTCGGACCCGCTTCCCCGGGCGGCTTGCGGGCAAGGCGGAGCAAATGGTGCAGGCGGCTGAAATCCTCGGCAGCTGCAGCCGTGTATCCGGTAACGAGTGCCAGCAGGAGAAGTAACAGCGCGGTGCGTGAGAGAGCCTCCTTCACAATATGACCTCAGTACAGGTGACAGGCGACGCGGGAGTTCTTCACGACCTTCATCGCGGGATATTCGGCCCTGCATCGCTCCATGGCGTGGGGGCAGCGCGGATGAAAATGGCAGCCGGAAGGAGGGTTCTCCGGCGAGGGGATCTCCCCTGCGATGACGCTGAAGCCGTGCTTGACCGCCCTTCTGTCCGGGATCGATTTCATGAGGCTGCGCGTATAGGGGTGCAGGGGTTTCGCGTAAAGGGCCCGCTTCGGGCTTTCCTCGACAATCCTGCCCAGGTACATCACCGCGATGCGGTCGCTCATGTGCTCCACCACTGCGAGATCATGAGAAACGAAGAGATAGGTAAGACCCATGGCCGCCTGAATGCGCTTGAGCAGGTTCAATATCTGTCCCTGGATCGACATGTCCAGGGCCGATACCGGCTCGTCGAGAATGATGAATTTCGGATTCAGCGCCAGGGCCCGGGCAATGCCGATGCGCTGACGCTGGCCACCGCTGAATTCATGCGGGTACCGGTCGCGGTGTGCAGATTCAAGCCCGACAAGCCCGGCGAGCTCCTCATACTTTCTGTTTATATCGCGCTGTTTCATCGTGGTGTGGATTTTAATCGGTTCGGTGATTATTTTTTCCACCGTCATGCGGGGATTGAGGGAGCTGTAGGGGTCCTGGAAAACGATCTGCATGTTTTTCCGGAACGAGCGGAGCTCGTTTCTCGGCAGCTCGCGGACCATGACGCCGTCGATCTGGATGGAGCCGGCGTCCGGCTCAATGAGGCGGAGAATGGACCGGGCCGCCGTTGTTTTGCCGCTACCGCTTTCGCCAACCATACCGAGGGTCGTTCCGCGCGGGATTGAAAAGGATACGCCGTCCACCGCCCTGATAATCCCCGGAGGCTCGAACAGGCCGGGCTTTCTCACCTGGTAAAATTTTGCAAGGTCGGTTATGCTGACCATGTCAGCCGATTGGATCTTTTTTTTCATCAGTTATCCTGCGCGAAGAATCAATGACATTTTTTGGCGCATCAGCATCCGTATTTGTGAAGATTTATATGAATATCGAAGTAAAAAAATTGTGTCAACTGAATTTTAAAGGGGGTCTCAGGGGCGAAGCCGCTGAAATGCCTCCCGCCGGGGTTTTCCGGCGAGCGCGAGACGAGTAAATCTATTTTTTAATTGATTTTTTATTACGCGATATATTTATATCAAATTGATAAAATATGCAAGTGGATTGGCATAACTTATCAGGACCGCCACATATCCACCAGGTGCCATAAATGGAAGACTTCACCATCATATCGTATCCCGGAACCAGGAATGACCTGCTTCTCTCCCTGACGGAATCGAGGTCCCGGTATATGCTTCCCTTCGGCGGCAGGTTCAGGGTGGTGGATTTTACGCTCAGGAACTCGTTTACATCGCGCGCAAGGACCACCATTATCTACAACAATCGTGATGACGACCTCGAGCAGTATGTTGACCGCTATGGCCCGTTCGGCGACATGAAATTTCCTCCCATCAAGGTAATCACGCGTGAGTATTCTGACATAAAGGTGTGCTACAACCTTATCCTTGAAAGCAATACGGCGTACTATCTGATCTATAACGGGGACAATCCTTCGATAATAGATTTTCCCGCAATTATAAAGAAATACAAGTCACGCAAGGCTGGCGCCGTTCTCTTCAGGCTGAATATTGACGGAAAGCCCTCCATGGCCCACACCCTTCTTGTTTCGGACCAGAAGACCCTTCTGAACGTGGTCAGGTCCGCAATCAGGGAAAAGCGTCAGGCCCCGAACCTTTTTGAGATGATCATAAATATCATGATCAATGCGGGGATCGCCAGGAGCAGCTTTGACGCCTACTACTGGCCCGTGAAAAATGTTCCCGAGTATTATGACCTCAACCGCGAAATCATCTGGAACCCTGAGATTTTCGGCATGCTGTACCGGGAGGAGATAATAAAAAGCCAGATCGCCGCCGGCGGCATGGCAAGAGTGGGACGTCATGGCAAGGTCATCCGCTCTTTTGTATCCGATTTCTGCACAATCAACGGGACAGTCGAGAATTCGATCATATACCCGGGCGTTGAAATCGGCGACCATGCGGTTGTCAGGGATTCGATACTGCTTCCCTTCAACCGCGTTGGCCATGGAGCGCGGATCGTCAGGTCAATCATTGATGAGCGCACCGACCTGGCGCCGGAATCGACTTACCTGAACATCGGCAACGGATGCAGGATCGGGTCGGGGGACGAGTTTATCAAGAACACCGATTTCCCGCAATCGCTCTTTTCAAGTATCACCCTGATTGGCAAGGATTGCCGGATTGCCGACAACGCGCGCATCGGCGGCGGATGTTATGTGCAATCAGGCCTGGGCGGGGAATTCCAGGGAGTGAAGAAGTTTCTTTACGACGGCACGTCGCTCGTCAGGATGGTTCCTGAAACAACATGACGATTATGGAAGGTCCCATGAAAACAACTGCCTCTGTCATTCTGGGTATCTGCCTCGCCGCTGCCATGAGTCTGTCATGCGCGGAAAGCGATGATCGAAGCAGCGCCGCCGGCCGCGGCTGCCCCTATCTCAAGTCACGGCAGCATGCCCTCCATTGCATGCGTGAATGTCCCCGTCATGGCGAGTACCGGTGCGGAAGCCGGGCTGTAATCGCGCCGCGGGAATTTGTCGACGCGGTGGATTTTGGCAGCGAACATGGCGGCATGTATGGCCCTCAGTGCGGCAACTTCCGGAGCGAACGGTATTTTGCATGCGATCGACTGTACCATGGGAATTGTTCCGCGCATGTATCGGTTGACCGTGCCTGTCCCCGCTATCATGGTTTCGGCTGGAAACAAGAGGACGCCCTGTCGGAGCGCTGTTCCCGGCGCATGACCACTTTTGCAGGACAGTATGAATGAATACAGCGGGATCGCTGAAATCACGGTTTGACCAGATGAGATCGTCAGCGGCCGTATGCTGTATCGTTTTTTTCCTGGCCGCCGGAACGGCCCGTGCGGAGATAGCGGTCATTCCATATAAAGTAAACACCCCTTCAGCGGACTTTCCTGAATCGACAGGCAGAGATTACGCGCGTCTCGTGGCGCTTTCGTCGCTCCTCGCCAAGGAGAAGATCGAAATCACATCGCCCCGCGAAATAGATATCGACCTGGAACGGATGAAATTAGACCCGGAGGGGCAGATAACCGGGGAGGACCTGGATCTTCTCGGGCGCACCAGGAGGATTGAATACTTCCTGCTGGGGAGCCTCTCGCGTGTGAAGGGGCGGTACCGCTCCGAGAGCGTCCTCTATTCGGTCCGGGATGGGAAGGTGGTTGCCAGGTCCCGCGAGGAGGCGGACGACCTTTTCGCGCTTGCCGGCAGGGAGGTGGGAGAGGCACTTTCACTCTTCAGGAACAGGGAGCGTCCGCGCGCGCCATACGGGGGCGGCATGGACATCCTCTTTCTCGTTGACCTTTCCTACGCGATGAACCGGGACTGGAGCGCGGTAAAGAACGCGATAACGGGACTCACTGCGACCCTTGTGGATACACGGCGGATGGATACCCGGATTTACCTGGTTCCCTTTGCGGACCGAATCGCGCATCCGGCCGTGTCTGTATCCGCAAACTCCATCACTTCAGTCAGGAACGAGCTGGACAGGCTGAAGCCTGCCGGTGGCGCAGGCGCGGATTCTTTCGCCAGATCACTGCGGTACGCGATCGGCACCGCCAGGTGGCGGCCGGATGCGGATAAGCTCATGATAATCATATCAAATAGCGGTTTTGCTTCCCGGATGGCGGAGCAGTACGGAAACCGGGCCAGGAAAAAGGGGATAACCATTCACACGATTTCGCTGGGCAGCGTGCCGGGAGAAAAGAGCGAGGTGCTTGACCGGCTCGCACAAATCGGCGGCGGAACGCACGCGCATGCGGCCTACCACCAGAAGCTGTATGCCCCTGGTGGAGAATCGGTCGAGGTCTATATGGAGAACGGCAGGTTTTTCACGTCAAGGTTTCCGGATGCCGGCTGGAAACGGGGGCTTTACCAGTCAGGCGGCCCCCGCGGCTATTACGGAAAGCCGAAATCATTCTTGCAGGAGATCATCTATAGCGACAGGAAGGATGCGGCGACGCCCTACACGATGGGCAATGCCTACACGCGGAACACGATGGAGCGGATAATCAACAGCGAGCCGCTGGAAAGCAACGTGGATCTGCTGCTTGAACGGCTTGTAAAAAAAGCGCGCGGCCGCGATAGGGTGCGGTCAGACGCGGGGAGGGCGCTTTGCACCGATGGTCCGGTCTCCTTCTGGGTAACCGCTCCGGACCCCGATGTCATGGCCTATTTCATCAGGGCCAAACGTGAAGGCGCGGTCGTATCCCTCGGCGTCACCGTGCGGAAGGAAGCCGGCTCGCCCTACGGAATATCGCTGATGCCGGTCGCCACGGGCATTTCCGCTGATTACATTCCTGAAAGCGTCATGGTGCGTCTCGGCGATCTGGCCAGGCGCGGGGAATATTATCGCACTCACGGTCTGTCGCGTCCGCCGGTATGGTTTGTCAGGGTGAAGGTGGACAG
This sequence comes from Spirochaetota bacterium, assembly GCA_016928865.1. Lineage (GTDB taxonomy): Bacteria > Spirochaetota > UBA4802 > UBA4802 > UBA5550 > RBG-16-49-21. The sequence goes on along the minus strand of JAFGJX010000052.1, from coordinate 38,433 downwards.
GACGGAACGGTCTCGTGGCGACGAGGATATCCGGGGTCAGTAAAGGCGACCCGCATCAGTTCTGTCGTGTGGATTCGTACCGGTACTTCAGCCGCTGGTGCAGCTCGTTAAACCTGCCGAGGTCCAGCAGTTCATACCTCTCGAGCACGCTTTCATCGATATAGTAATAGCTGTATTTGCGGTCGTCTATGCCGACCATCATGTTGGCCAGGTATATGATATACACCACGTCGCGGTATTTTTCGCTGCAGTTCAGCGGCGAGTGGTGGTGCTGTATTGCCTCGATCAGGTAGGGCGGGAAGTTCCAGTTTTTCGATATGAGCGAGCCGATGCTCGAGTGGCTGATGCCGATCGATATCTCCTCCATGGTGGTGGTCGTGATCTTCCTGTTTTCGACAATGTCCGCAATTTTTCTGACGAGCTTCCTGTCCGTGGCCAGGAGTATGATTTTTCCGAGATCGTGCAGGAGCCCCGCCATGTACACGTTTTCGATGATGGCAGACAGCCGGTACGACATTGCGATGTTGTAGGCGTAGAAGGCAACCTTGTTGCAGTGTTCCCATATCATCTCAAAGCTGCTGTACCGCTCGTTCAGGATGCGGCGCGCGTTGCTCGCCACCAGTATCGCCTCCAGGTTTTTCAGCCCTATTATGACGATCGCGGTCTTTATGTCCTCGATCCGCGTGCCGGGGGCGAAGCCCGCTGAATTGGAAAGCTTTATCACATCGGTGCTCAACGCCGGGTCGATCTTCAGCTGCTTGACGATATGGTCGATTGAGGATTCGGGGTCGCGGCAGAGCCGCTGGAGCTGGATGATGTTCTCTGGAAAGGTGGGGATGCCCTCAATTTGCCTCAATATCTGCTGCTTGATCTTTGTCGTGATCTCGTTCGGCTTCAGGACCGCGGGGATGGTCAGCGAGGTACGCGTTATCTTTCCCGCCTTTTCTATCCGGTAGCTGTGCGCGTCGATTCCCATGCTTTTCAGCAGCAGAATCGTGAGAACGATGCCGAGTCCCGCTCCCTCGGAGTCGTCCTCAATTTCACCGTATGCCTCGGAAAAATCGTTGTACTTGATTGCCTTTTCGATCCTGAAGTTAATCCGCTCGAGTTCGACCGGCAGGATCGGGGAATTGTTAGAAACGGTGATGTGGATATTCTTTTCATCTGTTTCGAAAGATATCTGGACGTACAGGTCGCTCCTCTTTAAATCGGCCTCGATGGAATCGAAATCTCCCACCACGTTCTTCTTGAATTTATTCATCCCCTTCCGGTATTCATGCTCGTCATTGATATTCAGGTCGGATTTCATGAAGAACGTGCGCTTGGCGTTCGCTTTAAGCGCGTTGATGATTATCTCCCTGAGAATGGTAATAACAGAATTAAGGAGATAAACCTGGTCATGGCGGGAAAGGAGCCTGGAGAGAACGCTGTTCAGTACCATGAGTACTTTTTCGTTGACGAATTTAAACGACAGCCTGACAGGCTCTCCTCTGCTTATTTTACTGGAAATAAGTTTCCTGTTGGTAATGTCGTCCATCGATCTGCTGCGTTTGAATGTTAAGGATCTTTTTATATGTTTGGTACGGCGGGACTAAATATGTGAGGATAAAAGCAATCAGTCAAGCAATTAATATTTATTCTTCGCTCCCGGGTGTTTTCTTTTCAATGACGGCGCGCGCCATTTCAATCAGGGTTTCCCGCTCGTTCAGCCCGGGGTCGTCGAGCACCGCTTCAAGTAGCTCGTTCAGTATTTTCCCGATAAGAGGTCCGGGCTTCAGGCCGAACTCCTGCATGATAATGTTCCCGTCGATGTCCAGGTCCCGCACGGTGAAGGCGTTTTCCTGCTCAATAACACGGTCGATCCTGGCTTTCAGCCGCTCGATGGGAGCGGGAAGGCCCTTGCGCGCGCCGTTGCCCTTGCGGTCAGCCATGCGCAGGAGAAAAAGATTGCCGATATTATCGAGGCCCACCTTGCGGATAAACCGCCGCACGGCGCCGTCGGTCCATTCGTCGGTGTAATGAAACATATGGTTCAGTATCAGATTGTTGACGGTCTCAATCTGTTCGTTCGAGAACTTGAGGCGCTTCATGATGCGCTTGACCATTTTGGCGCCCACCACCTCATGGTTGTAAAAAGTGAAGTCGCCGTCCTCACCCGGCTGCCGGGTGGGAATCTTGCCGATATCATGGAGGAGCGCCGCCAGTCGTATCATCGGGCTGTCCTTCGGGGCCGCGTCGCAGGAATACACGCTGTGATAGTAGACGTCGTAAATATGGTACCTGTTCTGTGAAACGCCGTGGCATTCGGCAAGCTCCGGCAGAATGACGCCGAGGAGGCCCGATGTTCTCAGGTATTCGATGCCCACGGAGGGCGTGTCCGATTCGAGGATCTTGATGAGCTCGTCGCGAATGCGCTCCTTGGAGACTTTCCTGACCACGTCGAGCGTTTCGGAAATTGCCCGGAGCGTTGATTCCTCTATTTTGAAATTCAGCTTTGCCGCAAAGCGACAGGCGCGAACGGGACGCAGCCCGTCTTCTGCAAACCGAAGCGCCGGATCTCCAATGGTCCGGATAATGTTGTCGCGTATATCCCCGATCCCGCCGACGTAATCGATGATCTCGCCGCTTGCCGGGTCGTAGGCGAGACCGTTTATGGTAAAGTCCCGTCGTTCCACATCGGTCCTCAGTTCCTTCGAAAAAGCGACCGAATTCGGGTGGCGCCCGTCAATGTATGTGCCGTCGGAACGGTAGGTGGTGATTTCGAACTGGCGGTGATCCAGGATGATCGATATCGTGCCATGCTTGATGCCGGTGGGGATCGACTTCCGGAATATGCTCATGATCGCGTCCGGGTGTGCGTCGGTGGCGAAATCGTAGTCATACACATCGAGTCCGAGGATGAGATCGCGGACGGAGCCGCCGATCAGGTAGCACTGGTATCCACGATCGCGGCATCTTTGAATGATGTTCAGTATCGTCGGGCTGACATCATCGGGAATTTTTATATCAAGATCGATCTTACGCATGGAAGGTTATACCGCTGTTCGTAATGTTTGGCCCTGTTGCGCGCGCCTGCGTCTCTGTCTGGCCATTAAGTAACAGACAGGGTATTCGTCAATGGATTTTTACTGATGGTGTCCCCGGCAATACTCGCGAATTGCCAGGAGATCGGCTATCGAATATCCGTGCCCGCGTAGGGCCGCGCCGCAACCGGCTTCGAGAGCGCTGACTCGTGATTGTAGGGTGTATCGGGCTTGTAAGAGTCATACGCGGTCACGGAAAAGTAATAGAGGACCGTATTCTGGAGAAAGGGAAAGGAAAGCTTTCCCTTTCTGTCGCGTCCCCTGTTTTCTTCGATAAGATCATTGTCTATCTTTACCTGGACAATGTTGCCCGGGCCGTTGGCTATCCTGGCTCCGTTTATCGTCGATATGAGCCCGTCCATTTTTCCGGAGTCGGTGCCGTAGTAGATCCGGTAGCCGAGGAGATCGTGGTCAACATTCTTTTTCCACCTGAGGGTGATGAAGCGGTCGCCTGTGGCGGCAACCTCAACAAACAGGGGGGGCGCCGGGGGGAGGTCCGGCCGGTAGTCTATCTCCATGCCGGAGAAACGGGGAGCGCGCGCGCCATCCGGCGATGCCACCAGATGGGCGCGCCACTGGTAATACCGCCCGCGGAGGTACTCTCCCTCCCCCGTCTTCATCAGGAATATTTTTTTCTGGTTATTCTCAATCCGGTACCACTTCAGACCGGTGTCGTCTTCAAGGAAACGGCAGTCGGAAATCCTGAATTCCATCCAGATAAAGGTGTCCTGCGCGCGCTCTTCATTCCAGCGAATTTCACGCACGAGGGTTCCGGTGCCTTCAAACCGGTATACCGGGCTGGTGATGACGCCCTCCACGTTAAACGGGATGCGCCCGATCCTGCCGACCGCATGATAATTCCGGTACGCGAGCGCGGTGCTCTTTTCAAGGTCCTCATACTGCCGGTAGGATATTCTGAATTCGTCAACGCAGCCGGAGAAATCGGCGCCGATGACTGCGGGAGGAGAGTCAAGGCAGCGGATTCGGCCATCGGTGTCGCGGGAGCCGAACGACGGGGTATATACGCCGTTGAAGGGCTTGCCGCTTGTGGTTATGTATCGCACCTCGGCTTCCTGCCCGTTAAAGCAGGTGGCCAGCTTCCCGCTGAGCCGGTCGAAGCTCAGGCTGAAATGCGTCCACACGCCCTTTGAAATCGGCGTGCCGCGCCTGAGTACCACGTCATAGCGGTCGGAGGTGGGCTTGTCGAAAACACCGTACAGGCCCGCGGCGATTGTTCCGTTCGCCACGAATATCTCTATCCCTCTCCTGGTCCCGGAGAAGTATCCGACCCGGGAGAAGATTACTGCCCCGTCCCTGACCTCATGCGGTTTGATTCTGAATTCAATCGTAAACGAGCCCAGGTCGTCGCACGATCCGAGCCAGCCGGCCCCGGCCGTTTCAATAGAGACGCCGTGTTCCTTTTTGAAAAAACGGGCGCAGCCTTTGCCGAGCGCACCGTCGCCGGTCACGAAATCATACTCGCCGCGGTTGATGCGGTAGTGCCGCATGTCATCGCGGGCGAGACGGGAGGACGGGGTGTTGAACGAAAGGACCAGATCGGTTATGAGGGGATCGCTTGACGATCTGTAGGTCAGGTCTTTTATCGTATAGGCCGTGCCGCCGTCCGGTCCCGCCAGGACGCGCACGTTATGAAGAGATTTCTTCGGTACGTGCGAAAACGAGACGGTCCCGCTGGAGTCGGGGCGGGGAGCAAGCACCAGCGAGCAGAGCATGATCGTCAGGAGCGGCCGCAATATGTTCCTGGGCATGACGCCTTCCTCGTGGTGGTGTGCCGTTCCATGCCGGCGGCGTCCACCGGCATCGTTACGGAGCTTTCTCAATCCCGTCAATTTTATCAAGCCTCTTTTGATGGCGGCCGCCTTCGAAGGATGAATCGAGCCAGCGGGCGATAATCCGCATCGCGAGCTCGTCTCCCAGGACGCGCGCCCCCAGCGCGAGAACATTGGCGTTGTTATGCCGCTTTGCCATTTCTGCCATGAACTCGTTGCAGCAGAGGGCGGCCCTGATGCCGCGCATCTTATTTGCCGTTATTGACGCGCCGATGCCTGTTCCGCAGATGACAATGCCCCTTTCGAGCTCGCCCTTTTGTATTTTCCGGCAGAGCAGGGCAACGAAATCGGGATAATCGCAGGACTCCGCGCTGTGCGTGCCGACATCGTCGAAATCAATGGCGTTGAAGTGGCGCTTGACCGCTTCTTTCAGAGCATATCCGCCATGGTCCGATGCTATTCCGATCTTCATGTGTCAGTGTCCCCTTACGTATGTGACATATCCCGGAAATTTTATCAATAATATTTTATCAGGATGACAAAAAAGAAGGGTGTCGATAAGGTGATGCTCTTTTGAAGGGCGCAGACTTTTGTGGGTGGCTTTCTGCGGAGCTGGTGATGCGGATGTTGTCATTCGCGCATCGACGATACAACCGGTGGCATCCAGCCCGTGTGTCAGACAGGATGAAGAATAAGATCACGCATGCGTTTTTCAGAGGTGAAGCTGTCATCATTTGTAAAAAATCATCTGTGGCTGCGGTCATATCGTGAAGTTATCCACAAGTTATAGACAGGACATGAAATTCTTCGACGACGCGGGAGCGAGGAATCAAATATTTCTGAACTGAAATCCGGGCGGTGTTATGCATGCAGAATGAAAAATTATAACTCCTGATTATTCCAGCAAATAAACAATTATGTCGCATGGAGGGCGCCTCATCTGCTCAGCATGTGACATACCTCCACCACATGTATGATTGTGACATAAAAAGAAGCCTTTCTACGGACAATATGTGGATTTTGTGGATAACTTTGTGGATAACATGACAAATTTTATGATAGTGTTGTTTTTTTATTGCGTAATTTTACGTTTTTTTTAGTTTCAATTCGTCCTGTTCCGATGCTTATAGTATAGAGATGTCGTCGGAATAGTGAACTATCAAGCAGATTGTAACAGATGCGATTTCCGGGAGTGTGATGACAATGGAATACACATTTTACCAGGTTGAAAAGAAGCCGCCCATCGCGTGGGTGTATCTGAACAGGCCGGAGAAGAAAAACGCGATGAACGCCCCGGCATGGTCAGAGTTGATCCCCATCATGAAAGAGCTTGACGAAGATGCGGATATCCGCGCTGTCATTCTGGCCGGAAAGGGCACCATCTTCTGTGGCGGCATAGACCTTGTCGGCATGATACCGGAGCTCCCGGAGCTGATGGAGAAAGAGCAGAAGGGCGGGGTCAAGCTTCGCCTCTACAACAAGATTCTCAAGATGCAGGAAGGACTGTCCTGCATTGAGCAGTGCCGCAAGCCGGTCATCGCGGCCGTGCACGGGAAGTGCATCGGCGCGGGTCTGGACATGATATGCGCCTGTGACATTCGTCTCTGCACGGAAGACGCGGGCTTTTCTCTTCGGGAAGCGGCCGTAGCGATCGTTGCGGACATGGGTGTGCTTCAGCGGATCTCGAACATCGTGGGGCAGGGAGTCGCCCGTGAACTGGCATACACGGCGAAGGACATAACCGCGAAGCGCGCCCTCGAGACGAACCTGGTCAATGGCACGTTTACAGACCAGGATAAGCTCATGAAGGCGGCGGAGCGTATGGCCCTTGATATAGCGGCCAATTCGCCCCTCGCGGTACAGGCGGCAAAGATGGTGCTCAACCAGATCTTTGCGGCCCGGGTGCGGGACAGCCTTCTGTTCAATGCGGCCCTGAGCTCGTGCATCATTCCATCAAATGATCTGTATGAGGCCGTGGGCGCGTTCACCCAGAAACGAAAGCCGTCGTTCACGGGATCGTGACAGCGCGGCCCGTCGAAAGGATAAATTTTTCTTGATTATATACGGTAAATCGATTAGGATGCGTCATTCCGGGAAATAAAAGGGCATGAAGATCAGGATCAAACAATATCATGGCAGGTTCCGGCTCAGGTTCTCCGAGAGCTATTATGTTTTCAGGAAAAAGCTCCAGAAGCTGTGGGACGGCTTTGTCGAAAAGGGCCATGAGAAAATGACCGTCATGTTTATCCCGCACAACGAGCGGAAAATATTCAATTTCCAGATTTCTAAATTCACCATCTCGTTTTTTCTCTTTCTCTTCCTGGTAGTGCTGGTGACGTCGTCGTACGCGGTGATCCGCAATGCCGCGGTCAAGCGTGAGGAGCAGCGCCTTCTCATGACATACGAGGATATACGCTCGCACCTTCTCAGATTTGAAAAGCTCACCAACAGCGTGTCCGAGCTGGTCGACGAGATGAAGCCTGACGTTGAGGAGCTGTATGAGCTCACCGCCGGCCCGGAGGAACTTGACCGGATATGGGAGTTGGAAGAAATTGACCGGAAGGACTATGCGGAGCTGAAAAAGCTTCAGAACATTCTTCCCGACGAGATATTCACCATCAAGGACCTGCAGAAAAGCATCATCTGCACCACGAATACGGTCAAAACCGTCAAGAATTTCGTCGATGTGCGCAGCAAGGTTGTGCGTGACACTCCCTCGATAGTGCCGAACTCGGGCCATATCACGTCGCTCTTCGGCTGGCGGCGATCCCCCTTTGGTCACGGGCGTGATTTCCACTCTGGAATCGATATTGCCGCCCCCGCCGGCATGGAGATCCGTGCGACCGCCCCTGGCGTTGTTGTGTCAGCGGGGTGGGGCGGAGGATACGGCTGGATGATCCGCGTACAGCATAAGTACGGGTTCGAATCTGTCTACGCGCACTGCCTGCGGGTTGCCGTTTCTCCCGGGCAGACCGTCAAGAAAGGTCAGGTCGTCGGCTACGTGGGACAGACGGGCAACGCCACGGGAAATCACTGCCATTATGAAATTCGACTGGGTAATATTCCAATCAATCCATATCCCTATATGAGCAGGATATGGTGATCATAGCAATGGTCCCCCTGCACACCTATGCTGAAACTGCTGCCCACCTGTTTACGGTTCGCGTTGATGGCGGGAACGGTCACCGCCATTGTCGTCGCCAATTCAAGGGAGCAGGGGTTCAGGAACAGGCTGCTCGATTATATTGACGACACCGTCATCGAGGAAGGCCCGGCGCCGGGACTGGCCGGCTCGGTGGCAGATGAATCAATTGAAGACCCGCGCGATATACTTTCCTATCATCCCGGCGACTGGGATGATTACATTCTGTATCCCCGATACCGGGATCTTGAGAACAGGGAAAAACGCCTGTCCCTGTATGAAAGCAGCGATATTAATATCATCACGTATGGCTCCCTGAACCTCGAGCTCAGCTACGGCCAATCGTTTTTCACGCGTAAAGGATACCAGCTGTTTGAGCTGGACAAGCCGGAATCACAGCTGATTAAATCTGGTTTCAATCCGAAACAGGATCTCCAGCTCCATATCGAGGGGAATATCGGCGACCGGATGACAATCTATGTCGATCATGACAGCCGTAAGAAAGACAATCACTACTTTTTTAAATATCGCGCATTACGCGATGACGAATTGATCAGGGAGCTGAATGTCGGGGAGATTGACATCAACTTTCAGGGGTCGAAGTACGCGGTCTATGACAACAACACGGCGAAAGGCCTCGGCGTCGATCTCACCCTGCGAAAAAACAGGTTCAAATTCAGGGCCTTCGGCAGCGTCACGCAGGGGTTTTCTGAGATGGAGATATTCCGCGGGAATTCGATGCCCGGGAGCATCAAGCTGTCTGAATACCAGTATCTCAAGGGGGTCTATTACCAGATCGAGCCGCTGTTGCGCTATGGTATTAACCTGGGGCCCCCGCCCCCGCCGTTTCCCGCGAATTATGAACGGAGGCCGGTCAACATCAATCCCTATGGATTCGAGCTGTGGATGGACGACCAGGAACCGATAGGCGAAAAAAACAGGGCCAATGTCACGGAGCTTCCCGTATACGGAGGCTTCTACCGTCAGCTTCAGTCGGGCACCGACTACAGAATCAATTATACAACCGGGCTCATCCAGTTTACACGACCCCTTCCGGACAAGGCGCGGGTGTTTGCGGTATATGCCCTTTTCGGCACATCGACGGATCCCTACGTGCTTCTGCCCGGCGATCCCCGGCACCCGGGAGGAGAGTTTGCCGGGAAAAACTTTGTTTTTTTGAAATACGGGTATTCACTCGATGATTCTCCGGTTCCCGGTCAGGATCATACCACTCAGGACCTGTACGAGGTGCGTTCGTATTACAGCCTGGGCGACCGCTATATCCTTCCGAATAATTTTACAATAAGCTTTTTCCTGGAAAACGGTATTATGCGGGACGCCGATATTAAAAGCCTCGGAGGGTATACTGTCGATTACACGAACGGCGTTATTGAATTCGTTTACCGTGAGCCGTTCAAGGAACTCCTTCTCGCAAACGGAACCGATGGACAGATATACACTGAGCGCCAGCCGGCAAACGTGTACGATTATTCCCGGTATCGGATCAAGATAGATTATCTTAAAGAGGCGCGGAGCTTCCAGCTCGCGCACCTGAACATCATACCGGATTCTGTTGTGATAAAAGTGGATGGAAGAAAAATCGCGGAGAACCTCTACACGGTGGATTATACCGCGGGCTATGTCACGTTCAATAACCAGAACGATCCGCTGATCGGACAGCAGACCGTCATAGAGATTCGGTACGAATACTATCCCCAGGAGGGGCAGCAGCAGGAATTTGTCGGCGGCTTCAGGGGCGAATACGAATTCAGCCGCGACCTGAAGGTCGGGGGAAGCATGATCTATGCGCGCACCGGCGGGGATGAGAAGATCCCGACAGAGGGGAACGAGCCGACGCAGAACATATTTTTCGAAGGCGATGCTGCACTCCACCTGGACGGCCGCCGGCTTGCGCAGGTCGCGAACATTTTCACGCGAGAAAAAAGGAGAGAGGTGCCCGTCGAGATCAACGGGTACGTCGAATACGCGAAAAGCTATCGCAACGTCAATACCTTCGGCAAGGCGCTGGTGGACAACATGGAATCGACCGAGGATGCTCTCATCCTTTCGATGTATGAGAGGGACTGGATTCTTTCCTCGCCCCCAGTCGGCACGACGATCCGTGCGCTTCTGAATTACTATTATTTCAGAAATCCGGCGAGCCCGGGCGGGCTCAAAGGCATTGAATATTCGATCATGGCGCCGAAGATAGATTACGCCATCAAACCGGGCCCGTTCAACGTGGCGACCGGTCATGTGCTCAATGCCGCTGTGAGCCTGACCTCTCAACGATCCCTCGTGTTTGATTTTTCGGACGATCCTGCAGCGGGTCCGGGCGATTTTGTGGCCGCGGTAACGCGAAGCCTTGCGAAGAATCCGGTTGATCTTTCCGGGGTGCAATACGTGGAGGTCTCATATCGCTATGAGCATTCCACGGGAGCGGCGGCCCCATCGCTCAATATTCAGGTCGGTAAGATTGACGAGGACTCGGACGGAGACATGACGCTTGACACTGAGGACGTCAATGCTAACGGCGTTATCGATACAGATCCGCGGTCGGGTGTTTCGGAGGACATCGGCTATACGTTCAACCCCGCGGGTCAGTCAAGCACCAGAGTCGGGGGCGGGGTCGGCATCAACCGGCTCAGCCGCGGCGACGGCGTCCTCACGAGCGAAGACCTGAACGGTAACGGCGTTCTCGACAGGGTTGAAAATGTATACAGCCTGGCGCCGGTTTCTCTCTCCATGTCGGAACGGAACTGGAAAGTGGCCCGGATCTTCATCGACCAGACGGCCATGACCCAGTCCCAGATCAACATCATCAAGGAAGTCGAGGCCGTGCGACTCTACATCAGCAAGGCAGGCGGGGTGACCGGCCGCCTCTATATCGATTCGATCAAGTTTGTGTCGACAAAATGGCGGGAGACGCGTCTTGACGGAAACCCGGCATCGCCCGATAACCTGAAGGTGACGGCAATCAATAATTATGAAGACAACGAATACCGGTGGGAGGCCTTCTCGATTGTCATGAAGGACGCATACAAGGCGATGTACGGCGTTACGAACAGCAAGGATCTGCTCACCGAGCGGGAAACTGCGCTGAAGCTTGAGTATTTCATCCCCGCGGGGTATACAACCGTTTCCGCGACCAGGCGTTTCCCCAAGCCGATGGATTTTCGGAATTACAAGACATTGTCGGCATGGATTAATATCAGGGCTCACAGTCCGGATGACAAGATCGCCATTATTGTCGGATCTTCGGACACCGATTACCTGGTATACCAGATGACGATGGGGTTCACTCGGATCTGGCAGGAGATGAAAATTCGCCTGCAGAAGAACTCGGGCGGGTTTGTGTTACCGAGCTCCATGTCGGGAATTCCAGACATGAAGCGGATTTCGTATGTGAAGATTGCAATAGTATCATCCTCTCCTCCGAGCTCCGGCGCCCTGTGGGTGGACGAGATTTACCTGTCAGAACCGGAAGTACATGAGGACACCGCTCACTGGTACGAGGGGGAGATTAAAATTACAAAACCGTTCTACCGTACGAAAAAGGGTCTCTCTGTCATGTCGGATTTCAATTTGAAATACGTGCAAAGGGGACATGGCGCCAGGTTCAGCACAATCGGATTAAAGCCCCAGGATATAGAAGAAAACGTGAAACAGGTCTTCTCTTCCTTCAACATCCTCCCGAACTGGAGCACGAAAGTCGACTATATCCAGGAGAACTCTGACACAGACAGCCTCAATGAGGAGGTGGAGGATGCGCGGCGGGGCAAGACCAGAAGGGACAATGTTGTGCTGGTAACGGATTACACTTCAGATAAAAACGCGGTCCCCAGCATCAAGCTGATGTACAAATATGACAGATACAAAAACAATCTGGATGAGCGGATCTCGAACTATGAAATTATGCGCCAGAAAATAGAGTTAAATCATGCCCCGATCATCCATTACCGCCAGTCCATCGATAAATTCCTGTGGGGCAGGTTGAAGAGCGAGTTTCTGCTGAACATGCTTTTTAAGAAAGAAGAGGTAAAACGTAAATCCTACATGATGAGCCTGCAGGACCTGATGTCGGTTGCGTCGATTCTTGAGATAGAAAAGCGGCAGCGCTCCGAGGCATCCTTTAATCTTGAATACATGCACCGCGTGTTCTATCTGCGCCCCGTCATCAATGCAAGCTCAGAGGAAGTGGTAACCTGGATCGGCAAGTCATCCGTCAACAATACAGATATTCTGTACAATATAAACGGTGATTACCATTTTCCCTTCGTGTACAATGACAGGTGCAAGTTTGTTGAGCGAAACAAGGCGTTCAGTCTCTCCGCAGGACTCAATGATTTCAGCTATGTCGCGCCCGGATACCGGGTTGATATTCAATATTTCGAGAACAGATTTCGTGATTACGACATCGCAAGCGTGCCGCTGTATGGGTTCCGCAGGGAAAAGGACGCCCGGACCCTTGTCTCGACGAATATCGATTTCCCAATATATCTGCACAAGATCAAGGTCTTGAAGTTTATCAGGACTTTTATGATTAACTATAATCGCTCACTCTATTTTACCGAGCAAAACGTGCCGTATGAAAACGAGCGGAAAGATCCGTATGATGAAAAATATGGCATTACAAGGACCGTGTCCAGACTTGCCGATGCCGGATTTAATGTGTTCCGCTATTATCCGTTCTGCTTTTATGCCGGCAGGAGCAATTACGCCCGGGCGCGGGATTATGTGTTTTCGATGATGAACATGCCCGTGCTGTACAATAACGGCAGCGTGGTTTCGGAATACAACAATACCCTCAGGCTCCTTGACAATTTTACCGTTAACTGGTCCGTTGATCTGGACAGCGTCACCGTCACGTCAAATGCCGGCCTGCACCAGATCTGCGAACGTCAGAACGTATTTGGCCTTCCCGGCCAGACGGTCACCGCCAATTTCGAGATAAATTTCAATTTCGATCTCATGAAACTGATCCGCGTCTGGATATTCAGGCCGAACAGGGAGGGACTGCCCTATCATGCGGCCTTTTTTACGGCCGGATATAAATTTGACACCAACATGATCATAACGCAGAACATCCAGGAAGACGTGCATTCGCCGCGCGTCGGCATCACCTTTAAGCGTGACCGCGCAAGCATATCACTGGAGTTTGGCGTTGATTTAAAGAAGAAGGTGAGCACCTTCTATATATCATACAACCCGCTGAACCGGTCGGTCAGAGACCAGCTATATATTGACAACATGCCGCGCAACCTGCTCTACCGGGACAGTGAAGCCGGCTACGCGCTCTCGCTGCTCTTCGAGACGGACGTGAAGTGGATATATAAATTTTTCTCGATCTTCTATCGGCTCGCCGCATTCCCGATCTACACACTTGAATACACGATGAAGATAAACCGGTATGATTACCTGTTGACCACATCGCCCGAGCCGTATGATCTTCACCTGGTCAGCAGCAAGCTCACCCTCGATCTTCACAAGAACATCCAGGGCGGGTTGAATGCGAAGGTGGCGGTGGAACAGTACCGGAACCGGAAGCGCCGGTGGCTGAACATGCAAATCAACAAGCAGGAATATCAGCGGGAGATCGTTTCGTTTGAGCTGGGAGCGAATTTTACCCTCCTCTTCTAGCGTCGGAGCCGGGCATGCCTTCATGAAAAATAATCTTGGATTTTTTTCCTCATTGACCGGTAAAATCCTCTGATCTCGGTCAGGTAGAGCTCGTCCCGGCTCTTTTTCAGCAGCTCGATGGTGGCATCTGATATGACTGACCAGACCAGTTCCCGCTCCGGGCAGTAGCTGATATAATCCAGATTGATCTGGTAAGCGCCCTTGAATTTGCGTGCGCCCCCTTCGGAGGTGATGTTTTTTATGATCCGGTCAAGGTGCAGCGTCTCGCTGGTGGTGCGGAACGATGCGTCCAGGGTGAGCCGGTGTCCTTCGTTTTCCTCTATTGCCGCAAATACGATCACCGTATTGTAGACTTCGCGTTTTAAAAGGAAATCGGCGATGATAGCAATGCTGTCACGGTCCGATGCGTCGGCATATCCGATCCCGGCCATCAGCCAATCCTTGTAGGGAATCTTATTCTGAATCGCCGTTTTCAACAGCTGCAGGGTCGCCTGCGACAGGGGTGTGGCGCTGATTCGGTTGAAGATGTCATGGTCCGAAAATCTTGAAAGATAATCCATCGCCTCGTAATCGAGATGGCCGGCGCGTGAGTACTTGTCAGTATCGGTATAAATGCCGTAGAGCAGCGCGGTCGCCACCGCCGTTATGACGGGCTCCCCGGACTGCGGCGACATTTCTCTCATAATGAGCGCCATGATGGTGCTTGTCGATCCGACTTCAGTGTTGCGGAGCATAAAGTCGGCGGGCGCCTCCTGCTCGGGGGGATCGTGATGATCGATATGGGCCGCACAGGGGAGCGAAGACCCGGCCTGAGGCAGGTCAGCCGTCTGGTGATCGACAACGATATACGCGTCATGGCGTTTGAACTCCGAAAAGTCGGGCGATATATGCAGCGGGATATCGAGAAGCTGAACGAGAACCCGGTTCTCGGGGAGCGAGATTTTTTTTGTCGTAATGATGGTGGAGGATATTCCCAGCTCGCGGCAGATGACGCTCATTGCGAACGATGAGGCTATGGCGTCGGGATCAGGCGAACCTTTAACGTAGATGAGGATGTTGCGATATTTCTTCAGTGCCGCAGACAGAGAATGCCAGGAAGCTTTCACCCCGTTCCTCACTTGAACCTGAAGAGTATGGCGCTTATATCGTTAATCTGCTTTTTATCCTTGATGAATCCGGTCAGATCATCGTAGAGGAGGCGGGCGATGTCAGCAGGCGCCTTGTCGCGGCCGGTCCTGAGAATATTCTTGAGACGGTCGAGCCCGTAGGTATTTCCTTCCGGGTTTATGGAAGAAATCAGGCCGTCCGAACAGAGGATGGCCGTGCTGCCGGGTGCCAGCCGGACCGATTTTGATTCGTATTTTGAGTTACGGTCCACGCCCACGGGCACGCCGGACGTATCACAGGCGGTGAAGGAATTTTCACCAGGATTGAAAATTATTAGCGGCGTGAAGGCTGCGTTTGCATAGGAGAGAATGCCCGTGGGGTCCAGAATGGCGCAATAAGCTGACGCATATTTGCTTGAAAATCGAGATGTCGCGACGGTCCAGTTCATGACGCCAAGAATTTTATCCGGAGAGTCTGACGCCTTTGAAGGCGTGTGAAGCACGGTATACAATTCGAGAAGTATCAGCGCCGAGTCAATTCCCGCATAGGACGAGTCCGCCATGAAAAGCGCCAGCGCGTCATTGCCGATCGGGACGGAGTCGAAGTAATCGCCGCCGTAAGGAGAATTGTTTATATAGAATGATGAGATGCGGTAGTTGCTGATCTGGCCCATCGTGTGCGGCATGATCCTTTTTTTTACGCTGTTTACCACCATCTGGTCATGCTCAAGAACCTGTGACGAGCGGACACGTTCAAGCAGGAGGGCATTGGACAGCTGCTGCTGGAATTGAATGCGGTAGAGCTCAAAGGCTTCGAGAAGGCTTTTTGAATAGACGCGGTTATTTCTGAGTTGTCCGAGCGTGAGGAAGCCGATTATCTGTCCTTCCGGGTTCAGAAAGGGCAGAATGACTTCGATATGGTTTCTCTCAAGATACTCCCTCACCCCCTCACGGTACGGCCGGAATGCCTCCTCTGAATAAATTGATGGCTTATATAAAACTTCCGGGTTCCGGCCGATGATTTCAGCGAGAGGCCCTGCGAGGGTGATCTGAGTATCAATGATTCTGCTTCCGGTAGCGTGGGTTATGGAAAACCTGCTGTCGTTGTTGATTGAGAGATACAAATGGGCGCTGGTGATATGAAATTTTTCCGCTATGCCGTCCACAAGGGCTCGGAGAAAATCCTCAGATGCGGCGTCGTCTCTGGAGCCGCCGGCCTGCTGACTGAACAGCTCGTCCACACGGGTGGCCAGGGTGTGATATCCGCGCCGTGAAATGCTTTCAAGCCGGGGCCGGAGGTATTTAAAAACCAGGAAGAGGTATGCGAACAGCAGCAGGGCCACCCCAATGGGCGGGATCGGCTCAACCAGGTATTCCGTGGTGTTGTACTCAATTGCCAGAAATGTCGGAATGAATAAAAGCGCAAATAGAATGATCCAGGAGAAGACAGTTGCATAAAATTTTTTGAGATCGATCGTTTTCACATTAATGGCCACATAGTTGATAATAATGAGGATTGAAGGATACGCGATAAGCGTTCCGAATGCTGTGGCATCCCCCGTTTTCCCCGTGTAGGGGAGGTATATAGACAAAAAGAGAAACAGGCCGAAAAAAAAGGCCAGCCCGGCACAGAGATACATCAGGTCGATGCGGAGGGCCCGGTTCTCATGTTGCATGAGTTTAAAACCGGTGATCGCCAGTGTGGCCAGGAAGTAGAGGATGAGGAAGGCGCAGTAGACAGAATATGCCGTGCCATATACAAGGTCGCCGCCGGATTTGAGCAGAATGATATCCGTGAACATGACAATTGCGCACATCCCGGCGGCGGGCAGGAATGATGCGGCGGCAAAAATAACGGCCCGCGGCTTCAGGTACGGATACAGAATTATAAAACAGACGAAGAGAGCGGCGATGGCCAGCATGAGCGAAAGCTCTACTTTCCTCTGTGCCGCTGCCGGAATATGGACAGGCAAGACCAGCGCTATTGCTGTGAGTATAAAAAGGCCGGCTGACGCAAGGCCGGCTGCCGATACTGCATAATTGGCGGCGGTACGGTTCTTTTTCATGAGGTTATAGCCGAATATGACCAGTGACAAACCCGCCGCCGCACATGATAGAATTAATTTCAGATAAAACAAATAATTTCCGCCTGTTGGTCCAGTATGCGAGCAGGCCCTGAAAGGGTCATTCGAGGATATCCACCGACCTCGATTATGCGAAATATGGCCACTATTGAGTATTATTTCAAGTATTTATCTGTTCAATGCAATTTTTTTCAAAATGGCCCCTAAACTCATGTGCTGCATGGACAGCGATTATCTCTGTTAATGGATGGAAAATTTTGTCACGAGACGCGTTCTCCCGGATACTACAGGGGAGAGGGGGGATTTTCCGCATGTTCTCGAATACCCTATCGAAGAGAGTGATTATTCGCATTGCCATGCCAGCCGTGACGCTTCTGGTTGGAGCGCTCTCCATGACAGCCGCTGCGCACGGCTGTCATGGAGAGCGGAATATGCCGACAGCGATGAAGGGGGTCATAGATCTGCACACCTGGGATTTTGACAGGAACGGCCCGGCGGATCTTTCCGGTGAATGGGGGTTCTTCTGGAAGAAGCTGGTCCGGGAGGGTGAGCTTAAAAATGCTATGATGCCGGATGCCTGTATACAGGTGCCGGGCATCTGGAATGGAAGGGTTGAAAACGGCAGGCAGGTGCGGGGCGATGGGTATGCCACATACCGACTGCGGGTGCTGCTGCCCGCTGGTTGCGAAGCGACAGGGACCAGGGATCTTGCCCTGGAGCTGCATGATATGGGCACGGCCTATACGCTTTTCATCAACGGAGTGGAGTCGGGCAGGGGAGGGATCGTGGGAACATCGGCAGCATCCGCGGTCCCAGGCTTTCGTCCCGCCATTATCGGATGCGCGCCTGCAGGGAATAAAGTTGATATTGCGCTTCAGATATCGAATTTTCATCACCGGAAGGGCGGCGCCTGGGAAAAGGTCGTCCTCGGGCCGGCGGAAGTCCTCCGTGGGATGCGTGATAAGAGACTTGCCAGGGACTTTATTCTTTTTGGAGCGATCATTATCATGGGTCTGTATCATCTGGTGCTCTTCGGCATGAGAAAGACTGACCGGTCATTCCTTTTTTTTGGCCTTTTTTGCCTCCTGATCGCGGTCAGGATAATGGTGACAGGCGAGTATTACATTGTCAGTCTTTTTCCCGGTCTCGCCTGGAGATGGATCATTAGCGCGGAATATCTCACTTTTTACGCTGGAGTGCCGGCGTTTTTCCTTTTCCTTGGATCGCTCTTCCCGGAGGAATTTTCGAGAAGAGCACTTGTCGCAACCACCGCTGTCGGAGTCTGCTTTTGCGTATTTGTCGCCGCAGTGCCGGCGCGTCTCTATACGCATTCCCTGCAGTGCTTTCAGGCGTTATCAGTCGGTATCTGTCTGTACGGTCTTGTGGTTCTCGTGCGCGCCAGTCTCCGAGACAGGGAAGGCGCGGTCCCGTTTGTCGCGGGCTTTGTCATTCTGTTTGCAGCGGTCATTAATGATTTTCTCCATAACAACATGATCATTCAGTCCGCATATGCGGTGCCCATAGGGCTTTTCCTCTTTATATTTTCGCAGTCTTTCTTCCTTTCCCGCCGATATGCCCGCACCATGATGGCAGTGGAGCGGCTGACCTGGGAACATGATGAAGCGAAATATACCCTCCTTCAGAAAAGGATGGGGCCCCATTTCCTCTTCAACGCCCTCAACACGGTCCATGCCCTGATACGCAGGGACCCCGAGCGGGCGGACCGCGCGGTCATCATGCTCGCCGATAACTATCGCTTTCTGATCGACCATTCGGTTCTTCCCCTCGTGCCGTTTGATACGGAATGGCGATTCGTGGAAAACTATCTCGAGATTGAACGGCTCAGGTTCGGGGATACGGTATTCACGGTCATGGAGAGGCGGGGGGATTTTTCGTCTGTTTTGATTCCGCCCGTCACGATCCAGCCGCTGGTGGAAAACGCACTGAAGCACGGGATGAGAAATCGGGACGGCAGGGGTGCGGTCACTATATCTGCCGAGTCGCAGGGCGGTGTGATTTCGATTTCAGTCAAGGACAACGGTCCCGGAGTCTCGCCACCGTGCGACGTTGTTTCCCGGTCACTGGGAAACATACGCGGGAGGCTCGCACACCACTTCAGGGAAGTCACGCTCGATGTTGAAAATGTCAGTGAAGGCGGCCTGCTGGTCCGCCTCTCTTTCTTGCATGCGGCGAGCAGACCAGCCGCCGCGGAACGTGTTGCGGAGAGGATGTATGGGTTCCGGTGATATTCATACAGTGTTCATTGCCGAGGATGAGGTGCCCGCACGCGAGCTTCTGGTCGATTATATAATGGCGCGTCCCGAACTCAAGCTTGCAGGAATTGCCAGAGACGGTGAAGACGCCCGGGAGAAACTGTCATCCAGCTTCTATGATGTTGTGTTCATGGATATTCGGCTGCCGCATCTTTCCGGAATCGAGGTCATCCAGGGGCTGAAGAAAATTCCCTACCTGATTTTCACCACCGCCTATGAACAGTATGCTGTCCGGGCCTTTGAACTGGAGGCGTCTGATTATCTGTTGAAGCCCTTCAGCGCCGAGCGCTTCAATCGCGCGGTGGACAAATTTCTTCACATGTGCGTATCCGCCGGGCGGCATGAGGCAGCGGTGTCCTGCTCCGGGTTTGCACTCAGGGAGCGGGGGCGCCACTGCATTGTTCCCTATAACGACATCATGTATGTCTCATCCAATGGAAAAAATTCCATCATTCATACCGTGGACGAGGAGATTGAAACATCGGTCATTCTGAAAGATGTGGAGGACAGGGTGCCTGCCGACCTCTTCATGAGGATACACAAGCAGCATATTGTGAACATCCGGTATATAGCGGCAGTACAATACTATATCGGCGGGCAGTATTTCGCCTATCTGAGCGATGCTGACGAAAGCCCGATTCCAGTTGGTAAAAAATACGCATCCCTGCTCAAAGTGAGGCTTAATCTTGAATAGCCGGGATAGTCCGGAATTCGGGTTATGAATTTTTCTTGCAAAAGATCGGCTGATACCCGCATGGTATTCTCTCAGGCCGGCATGGGGCATTATCGAAAAAATCGCCGGATCGAAGGTGCGCCTTTCATGAGAATAGTTCTGGTACATCCAGCGGGATCAAACTGGATCAAGGGAAAGGAAGACCTCGCCGCCGTGGCCAACCGGATGGCGCCGATCGGGATACTGTCGATCGCCGCATTCCTGGAACGGCACGGTCACGAGGTGTTCGTTCACGACTGTCTGGGCCCGGGCGCGGTACACGGCGGAGAGGCAAATGTCGCGCGGATAATGGCCCTCAGGCCCGAGCTTGTCGGATTTTCGGCCACGACGTCAGGTTTTCTCGATGGCTGCCGCATGGCGTCACTTATAAAAAAGGCCCGGCCCGAGATCGTCACTGTGTTCGGCGGCGTGCATATATCCGCCATCGGCGCTCCGCTCCTTGAACGGCATACCGAGATCGACTATCTCTGCATGGGAGAGGGGGAGGTGACCCTCTCAGAGCTGACAGACGGCCGCGAACCGAAAACAATCGACGGTCTCATCTGGCGTTCCGGAGACAGGGCTGTCGCCAACCGGCCGCGCGAACTTGTCAGGGACCTGGATTCGCTCCCCTTCCCCGCGTACGAAAAGCTGGCCGGTTTCCCGGACGGGTACAATCTTCCTCTGTTCAGCTATGTCAGGACGCCCGGGGCGACCATGATCACCAGCCGCGGGTGCCCCTATCAGTGTTCCTACTGCGACCGCTCGGTGTTTAAAAAGGGGTTCCGGTACAATTCGGCCGGGTACATCTACGACCACATGAAGCATCTCCGCGCCAGGTTCGGCGTCCGGCACGTCAACATCTACGACGACCTCTTCACCCTGAACCGGGCGCGCATAGAAGAGCTATGCAATCATCTTGTTTCACGGCCCCTGGGAGTGCAGTTTAACTGCGCCGTCAGGGTCGGCCATGCGGACGACGACCTCCTGCGCCTGCTGAAGAAGGCGGGATGTCTGATGGTCTCGATCGGAATCGAATCAGCGGATGAGGCCATGCTCAGACGGCACAAGGCGGGCGTCTCACTTGATGCGGTGCGCGATACCGTGGCGCGGATAAAGAAAAGCGGGCTGCGCGCCAAGGGTCTTTTTATGATGGGGCTCCCTGGCGAGACGGAGGCATCGGTGCAAGCGACGAGCGATTTCGTCCTGTCGCTCGGACTTGACGACATGAACATGGCGAAATTTACGCCCTTTCCCGGCGCACCGATATGGAGCGGCATCGAGAAGGAGGGGACGCTCGAAAACGACTGGGAGCAGATGAACTGCCTGAATTTTGTATTCGTGCCGAAGGGGATCGCCTCGCGCGAACGGCTCGACTATCTCTACAACGAACACGTGAAGCGTTTTTATTCTGGCAGGGAATGGCGCCGAAGTTTCGCGAAGCGGCTCTGGCAGCATCGCCACAGCATCTGGTACCTCGTGAAACACCTGCCGTCATTTGCGCGGGCCAGGAAGAATTTCGAGCCGGAAGAGCAGCGCTGCTGACTGGCGCGCCGAACAGGTCGCGCATCGCGGGGACTCACTTCGGCTTCACGCAGGTGAAGTACCAGTCCCATGGCGGGTCTTCCCTCGGGTAATACATCTGACCCGCTTCCTTCCACTTTGACCATCGGTACGGGACCCGTACAATGTTGAATTCGCTGAAACCACCCTTGCCGAACCGGTACAGAATTTCAAATCGGTAAAAGGCCTTTTGTATATCACCCTCGAAATTTATCAATCCATGAAAAGGATCGTACGATTTGTGATCCAGCTTTTTCGATGCATGCATGATCACT
This sequence comes from Spirochaetota bacterium, assembly GCA_016928865.1. Taxonomy (GTDB): domain Bacteria; phylum Spirochaetota; class UBA4802; order UBA4802; family UBA5550; genus RBG-16-49-21. The sequence goes on along the minus strand of JAFGJX010000052.1, from coordinate 16,765 downwards.
TTTTCCTGGGACACGTCTTTTTCCAGTTCCCGGTCAACGAAAAGCATGTTCTGATATATATAGGACTCCATGGCGGGAAGTATCGCGAACAATTTCCCGCCTGGCTTGAGAATTTTGAATATTTCCCTTATTATCCGGTTCAGCTTCGCCAGATCCGAAGATAGTATTGAATTAACAGCGATCGCAACGTCAAATGTGGACTTCAGTCCGCTCATGTCATCCATGTCCAAGATCAGGAAGTCGGCGCCCGATCCGGCGTTTCTCTCCAGTGCCTGGGCTATCATTTCGGGAGAAAAATCCGTGGCGGTGACCGCCTTAAAATTTTCCACCAGAAAGGGAATGAGCTCGCCCAAACCGCAGCCAAGATCGATCACCGTGAGCTTGCTTGACTTTAGTGCCTTCAGGTCATCTATTAGCGGATTGTGCTTACAGTCCTTAAGCGGGCTCAGTATTTCTGAATAATAATCACAGGATATCCTGTTCCACGTCTCTTCATTCATTGCAGGCTGTCATTACGGTGTCATGGGTAAAAGATTTAGATAAAAATCATTTACTTGTGAATAGAATTATAACAACCCCTATATATCGCAAGAACATTTCGCGAATAAATTGTCCCGGCAGAGTTAAACGATCCGCTGCCTCTGCAATTCAAACCCAGTCAATGGAAGCAATAGTGATGGCTCTCCGGACTCGTCTGGCAAGCCGCAAAATATACTCCATTATACATTATATAAACGGAGCACTCGTTGGTTGCGGGTAGTGTCAGTATAGGGCTGATGGTGCCGGAAAAATTATGTTTTTATGGTCCCCCTTCCGCACACGATCCGCAGGAGTGGATGCTCTGTTGTCATCGCCTTTTTAAAACTTCATCCCCACGCCGATTCCGCCATGGGCAAGGGTGAGAAATATTTCATTATCATAATAATCATAACCGGTATCCGCGCCCCCCTTGTATTTAGCTTCATAGGCTTTCAGGTCTCTGATCGCACGCCGCGGCTGTGAGAATATATTCACCAGGGAAACCGCCTCTCCCTCCGCGAAGGTTATCAGACCGTCGGTCCAGGGCCGGTGAAACGCGAAAACCGTCACGCATCCGGCGCCGGCGTTGACCACGATGTTCAGAACGTGCGTCAGCCATCCCCATCCGTCCTTTTCGGTTTCCGCGCACTGCTTCAGGATGTCTTCCGCCCTCGCAAGCTTGTCCAGCCGCTCCGCCGGGGTGCCGGCAGGCATCGCGCGGAGGCGGTCGGGAAGATAGGCCGGCTTGAAGGGAAATATCAACTGGCCTCCCAGTCCGATGGCGGTCGTCAGTCCGCCGACGAGCATGTCCTCGGCAAACGCGCGGTCCCTTATCCGTCGTGTATACAGCGGATGATGATCGTGCTTCCAGTCGTTCCAGTGCACGCCGGCCAGGCTTTCCTGTACCACGGTACCGGCCGCGTAGATGGAAATCCAGCTGTACCACCAGGCCTGGGCGCTGGGCTGGGCTGAATAGAGAGAGTTCTCTATGAAGCTCAGCCGCTCCTGAACCTGAAAGTCGCTGATCCCGGCGATCGCCGGCCGCCTGTCCTGTTGCCCGAAGGCAGCGCCGTAAGCCATGGCGCAGATCAGTACTGTAATGATTGACATTGTAGTGTTGCGTTTCATACATATCTCCTGTTAAATAGTAACGCCCGAATTCCCGTGCGTTGTCAAGACACCATTGAAGCGGACCAGGCCGCGGTCCTGATATCAGATGGAGGGCCGCTGTACGCGATTCAGCCCCGATCCTATGATCTGTCTGACTTTTTCCATGAGTGCTTCCTTTGTTTCGTACAAATATCCATCAACCGGGACCGGTTCATGGATTATGATATCGATGATACCGGGCCGAAAGCGCGTGCTGTCTTTCGGGAGGAGGTGTCTGCTGCCGTTCACAGTGACGGGAAGGATCGGAATCCCGGCCTGAAGGGCCATGACGAACCCACCTTTCTTGAAGGGAAGAAGGGTTCCGTCGGTACTCCGGGTGCCTTCGGGATAAAAGACGACCGAAGCGCCGGTGTTGAACTTGTCCCTGAGGGACTGTAACTCCTCGTGCGATTTTTGCGGATTGCCGCGGTCGATGAATATGTGCCCCATGCGCTCACACCCCAATCCGAAGATCGGAACGCTGCGCAATTCTTTTTTGATGACCCAGCGCAGCTGCAGGGGAAGATGACCTATCAGGGACCACACGTCAAAATGGCTCTGGTGATTCGAGAGTACGATATAGGAGGAGCCCATGGATATATGCTCGATGCCCGTGATCCTGACCTTGGCGCCGGCGAGAAAGAGGTTCATTCTTGACCAGAACTTGCCGATGTAATGGACAAAATTGCCCGTGGGATCGGCGAAGGAAGTGATGATGACGATGGTCCCGAGTACGGCGGTGTTGATGCCGAGAAAGACAATATAAACGGGTCGATATGCGGCCAGAAAAAAATTCATTAGCATGTGACAGGCCCTCTGCATTGGACGTTAACGTGATCAGCCGGGTTGTGCAAACGGGGTATAATACTAACGGCTACAGTCTAAAAGATCAAGGAAATTTTTGTTATGAGAGGGCGCTGATAGAGCGGTGTTACAGCTTATATTGTTTTACAGATTCAAGAAGAGCCAGAGCCTGGCCCGGTTCGGTAACGGGCGCATGGCACTCTGATCCCGTGCATACGTACAGTGTCGTTTTTCTCTTGATCTGGGCCTTGCCTGCTGCAAGGGGGATGGCGGTCGGCGTGCCGGTTCCCGCGTAGGCGATCACGGTGTTCGGGAGAAACCGCGCTGAAAGCCTGGACACTGCGTCATTGAATTCCATCGAGTCATTTCTTCCCGCAACCGTTATCTCCACGACATCATCGCTGAGAAAATCCGCGGCGATGATCAACTGTGAGAAGGAGCCCGGGTAGCGCAGCGGCATCTCTCCCGCGGCGGCAACTACGTCCGCCGCTCTATCCCTGTATGCATCGTCCTGCAGGTAGCGGTGAAGCTTCAGGCAGTTCAGCGCGGAGACGGCGCCGGCGCTTGGAATTGCGCCGTCCGTCAGCTCCTTCGTTCTCACCAGCAGGTCTGGCGTGTCGCCGGAGGCATAATAATACCCGCCACGCGCCTCATCAGCGAAAATCCGGTCCTGGGCCTTCTGGAGGTCGATCGCCCAGAGGAGCCATTCCTCGTCAGCCGAGGCCTCGTAGAGGGAGATGAGCCCGTCAACCATGTAAGCGTAATCGTCGAGCGTGCCGGGATGCCGCGCGTCTCCGGCACGATGGCGGCGGAGCAGGATGCCTTCGCGCCACAATGCGCCGCGCACGAACGCGGCGGCCCGCGCAGCTGCATCGAGATACCTGGAATCGCCGAATGAACGGCCCGCGCGCGCCATCGATCCGATCATGAGTCCGTTCCAGGCAGTAAGGACCTTGTCGTCCTTCAGCGGACGGGGACGTAGCGCCCGCATGTTCCGGAGCGCGTTCCGCGCCCGCAACACCTCCGGCCTGTAGCGGTCTTCCCATGCAGCGCCGGAGCGCAGGGAAAGGACATTCGCTCCCGCTTCGAAATTGCCGGCGCTGCTGATTGCATAAACCTCTGCGAACGCGCGGTAGTCTCCGGCGGGCAGCACCGACCTGAGCTCCTCGTCTGTCCAGACGTAGAATTTCCCTTCTTTTCCTTCGCTGTCAGCGTCCTCGGCTGAATAAAACCCTCCATCTGAAGAGGTCATTTCAAGAAGAACGTAATCAAGCGTTTCGCGCGCTACGTTTTCATAGAGTGCATTTCCAGACGCACAGAAGGCCTCCGTGTACACGGCGGCGAGGAGCGCATTGTCGTAAAGCATTTTCTCGAAATGGGGAATAAGCCATTGCTCGTCGGTGGAGTAGCGCGCGAACCCGCCGGCCAGATGGTCATATATGCCGCCGCGGGCCATGGCGGAAAGCGTCGTCTCGGCCATTCGGAGCGCCTCCTGGTCCCCTGTTCGCCGGTAGATACGCAGCAGCAGCCTGACCAGGGTTGACGGCGGGAACTTGGGCGCGCTTCCGAAGCCGCCGTTGACCGGGTCGAAATCATCACGTGCTCTGTGAAACGCAGCACGCAGCAGATCTTCCGCAGTCGATCGCGATGCGGTTCCATCGGCAGGTAGTGCCATGCGCTTGAGTGCGTAGAGCACCTCGTCGCCGATCGCGTCCACGCGCGGCCGCTCTTCACGCCACAAACGGTCGATCTCCTCGAGAAGATTTAAAAGAATGTGACGGGGGAAGTAGGTCCCGCCGAAAAAAGGCCGCAGCCCGGGGGTCAGTATGACGGTCAGGGGCCAGCCGCCCCGCTGCCCCATTGCCTGTACCGCGGCCATGTATATATGGTCTACGTCCGGATGCTCTTCCCTGTCGACCTTTACCGCGATGAAGGATCGGTTCAATATGGCAGCGACTTCTTCATTCTCGAACGACTCTTTCTCCATAACGTGACACCAGTGGCAGGTGGAGTACCCGATCGACAGAAAAATCGGCACGTCCCTGGCGACGGCCGCTGAGAACGCGTCCTTTCCCCATGGCTGCCACCAGACCGGGTTCCCCGCGTGCTGACGCAGGTACGGGCTCTGTTCCGTGCCGAGCATGTTTTTTCTGGTTTCATTCATGCGTTGATTCCTCCCGGGGCAGGAGGTTAGAATTAGTTGCGGATCGTGATCAATCAGTTCCCGAACAGCGGTCCTGACGGCCCCAGATGGCAGGAATAGCATCCGAACCCGCGGCGGGTTACCAGGCTGAACGATTTTTTGCCGAGGGCCTCTGACATGAGCGGTACCAGCCGGTCGAGCTTGAGCCTGGTAGTCTCGGGATACTTTTCAAACTCGGGCCGAAGGGTCCAGTCACCGCTAAGCCGCGGGAGATGGCCTGTTGGCATATGAAAGTCCCCGGTTCTCGCCCCTTTTCCATGGCAGAGGGTGCAGTCGGTAACCGCGTAGTTCTCTGGCCGCCACGAGCGGAAGAGCTCTGCCGCTCGTGGCATGACAGCGGTCTTCATGTGCGTTTTGCGCTGTTCTGCGCCCATCATGTCCCAGGTGAGTCGCTTTCCGTCAGGACCGGCCGGGCCGACCTTTTTAGGAAAACACCCGGACAGCAGTAATCCACTGATAAGTGCCGGGCATATACATAAGAGTATGGGACGGCGTTCGGTTATCATAGTGACTCCATCAGTGTATGTTATGTAACTATTATTCAAGACAAAGGAAAAATCAACCATAAAATAAAACGATGCATTTTATCGGTCATGGTCGATAGACCCCCCCCTCGCCGGTTGGCCGGTTCTATGGATCGCACCTGGTGCCGGATTGGGTCAACGACGAGATTGATCACGCGCGGCTGCTGATTATCTCACGGAGCTTTCCGGATTTTTCCATAATCGACGAGGTGAATTCCAGGATTTTCTGGTTGGCAAGCGCCACCTCCTGGGCGATCTCTGAAAGCCGCGACACGGTCTTGATATTCTCTTCCATGGAAGTGTTCTGCTCCCTGGTCGCAGTCGCGATGTTCCGGGAGAGACCGTCCATCAGCTCTGCCTGGCTGGTGACCTCCCGTGTCGCTTCCGCCTGCTTTGACATCACGTCCCTGGTATTGTTTATGCGCTCGTTGATGTCCTCGATCCGTCCGAAAATTGTTTCAATCGATTTTCTTGTTTCATCGACTATCGCCATGCCCTGCTTGATGTCGCCGATCATCTTTATTATCTCGGATGATATCTCGCGAGAATTGTCCGAGGTGGCGGACGCGAGCTTGCTGATTTCATCGGCCACGACGGCAAAGCCTCTGCCGTGCTCGCCGGCGCGCGCCGCCTCAATGGCGGCGTTTAGCGACAGGAGATTAATCCGGTCGGTAATATCGTCGATCATGGCGGTAAAGCCGTCGATTGCCTTGCCGCCACGGTCGATGAGCTGCATCCGTTCTATCATCCGGTTCAGGTTGGCGCCGGTCTCGTTCGCGGAGTTGGTGATGACCGAGATCCCGTCCAGGACGCTCATGCTGACCCTGCCCACGTTCTTCTGCGCCTCGGTCAGCACCTGCGCCAGCTCTCTGCTCCTGCGTCCTTCCTCCTCCTGCCTGACGGTGGATTCGTAAATTTTTTCAATGGACGCCGACAGCTCCTCGAAGGCCGCGGACATCTGCTCGGTCGTCGACGCCTGTTCGTTCGACAGGCTGGCGAAACTGTTCCCGATCGTTGAAAGCTCGTTGCTCATGTTGAGGAGTTCATGTGAAATCTCGCTGATGGTCACCACGTCGTTTTCAAGGACCGCCATGCGATTCCTGATCTCTTTCTCGTTTTCCCCGAGCGTGATGTTGGCGATTTCCAGGTTCTTTTTCATGACGGTTATCTTGTCCGCCAGAGCGAAGGAGAAAAGCACGACCACCAAAGATGATCCAATCTGGATGCTCCAGTTGGTCAGGAAATTGGCCGAGAGGAAGCCGAAGGTCTTCAGCACGTAAAGGGAAACGCCGAATACAAGGGCGATGAACGCGATGATGATGTACCGGGCCTCCCTCGACCGTGAAAGGAGCGGACCGCCGCCGAGCACCAGGAGGCCGACAGCGCCATATACGACCGCGCCAGTGGACATTTTAATGCTCAGCGCGTAGTTTCCGGAAAAGGCCACCAGGCCGACCAGGGCGAGTGGAATAAGGATACTGAAAAGAATAAGCTTGTACACTCTGGGAAAATTTTTCCTGCCCTCCACGTATTTAATTACGAAGACGGCGGCGGCTACGACGCTCATGCACATGAAAAAGGGAAGACAGTTGTTGGCCCACCAGATCGAGTTCGGCCAGAGGTATTGAAAGGCGAACCCGTTGAGGGTCGACTGGAACAGGATGTATATGACGATAAATATCGTGTAATATAAATAGCTTATTTCCCGGATCGAAATGAAAAGGAAGAAGTTATACACGGCCATAATCATCATGAGGCCGAAGTAGATCCAGAAGATGGGGAGAACGGTGTTTTCACGTTTAATGAATTCGTCCGCCGACCAGAGCATGGGCTTGAAATTCAGAGAGCTGGTTGTTTTAAAACGCATGTAGACGGTGTGGAAGCCCGGAGCAGTGTCCAGTTCCAGGACGAAGTTCCTGTCTATTATTGTGCGGTCATAGAACGGGTAGTGGTCGCCCATGGAAACATGCCGGTATTCCCTGTCATCACTCGGAAGATAGAAGTCAATGTAGTCGATCATCGGATAATCGATTTCAAGATATACCGCCTTGTTATCGGCGTGCCGGTTGTCGAGAGTGAAGCGCATCCAGTATACAGAGCGGGTAAAGCCGAAATTGAAGGAATCCTTTTCAGAATCCACCCAGCGGTTCTTGATTTTCAGCGCCTGCGCAAAGCTGATGGTCCCGTCACGGTCTTCCAGGTACTGGAAATGGCCGCCGATACCATAGCTGGTCAGTGAGTCGTCGATTATTACGGGATCACGAGGGTAGCCCGGAAGAGAAAGAAAGAGTGTGAAAAAGAATACGGCAGCAATAATTTTTTTCATCATTCCCCCATCACCATGAACTGAATATCATCAAGTGGTACTGGACGCAATTCCCCAGAAGACAAGACTGAACCGTCGGTGCTCCAGACGGGCATCGTTCAGGTATTTGTAGTTTTTTCCCTTGCGCATCATAGGAATCTAAATAATGAAATGGATCTGGGATGCTTGCAGGTAAATATAATAGCAATGGTTAGAATGATATCAAGCATTTTTACGGTTGTTCAAAAATAAAGTATGCCTGTTGTCCCGAAAAACATGCATCAATTGAAACTCCCGGGAACAGGTAACAGCCATAAAAATAAAAATTTTACTTATCACAATGAAATTTTTGTTTAAGAACCCACTTGCGGTATCAGAATACAAGAGTGAGCGTAATTCATCAGGCGGGCCTGTAATTATTCCATATAATTTGAACGGCGGGTCAAAACCCGCCGTTCAAATCGAGACCTTGCTGTATCAGATAGTGTCAGGCTTTCGGCGCTCCGACCGGGAGCACGGTCCTGCCATATTTTTCATTCAGCACCTCGGCCATTGCCAGATAGAAGGCGCTGGCTCCGCAGAAAATGCCTTCCCATCCGGTAATCGTGGCGATTGTCTCGCTCTGGGTATAGTCGCGAATCGCCAGGAGAAAGAAGAGGATGGTCAGGGTAAGGAACACGACCTGCAGACCACGGTTGCCGTTCAATGTCCCGAAGAACATGAAGAGGGTGAAAATGCCCCAGCATATGAAATACATGATCATGGCGCCTTCAGTCGGCTTGTTGGCCCACAGCGGGGTGTTGGGGACTATCAACAGGAAGACCAGCGTCTGCCAGAAGAGCCCGTAGGAGGTGAACGCCACGGTGCCGAAGGTATTGCCTTTTTTAAACTCCATGATACCCGCTATGATCTGGGCGAGACCGCCATAGAAAAAACCCATGGCAAGGATCATGGTGTCCAGGGGATAGAATCCGGCATTATGAATGTTGAGAAGAATGGTGGTCATGCCAAAGCCCATAAGACCCAACGGTGCCGGATTGGCTAAATTATTGTTGGTCATAAAATCCTCCTGTACAGTATGATTTTTATAATAAGAGCTTATTGTTTTATGTGGTAAATTTTATGCCGGTTTTTGACAAGTATTTTCTGTATGACAAATTCAGTGAATTGTAATGTTGGCCGTTGCCACCCGTTGCTAAAATTTTACTTGCCATTATGAAACTTGTGTATACGAATATATTTCATGAATGAGTTTGCAGAATTATTTAACCGCCTCCTTTCCGGCCCTGCGTCACCGGAGAAGGAGTTCATCGCCGGGGGCCATACCTATGGCGACGTATATTCCATGGCCGCGGGTCTTCTGGAACAATTTTCTTCCCCGGGAAAAGAAGCGGCCCCTGTTTGCCTCTGTACCGAGGATCACGGGATCATCGCCGCCGCGCTTGTCGCGTCGCTCGCAGGAGGGCCGGTGTTCATTCTCCCCTATTCACTTTCGCCGCAGGCGCTCGAGGAGACGCGGAGCGCGCTCGAATTTGATTGTGCCCTGATTGGACCGCAGCTTGAATTGCCGCCGGGTGTTTCACCGATCACACCCGCCCGGGGCTACTGGAAGGCGCCCCGCCCAGGCGCGGAACGGAGGGCAGACGATCTGTTCATGACGCTCTTTACCGGCGGTTCTACAGGCGCGCCGAAGGCATGGTCGAAAACGCCGGTGAATCTTTTTGCCGAGGCGTCATATCAGGCTGAAAAATATAATTTCAACGAGGCTGACCTGGTCGCCGCGACCGTGCCGCCCTATCACATCTACGGGCTTCTCTATACGGTCATGGCCCCGTTCCTGGGAGCATCGACAGTGCTCCCGGGCACCTACGTATTTCCCCGCGAGATAGCTTCGATTATGAAGAACAGACCGGTCACCATACTGGTAAGCGTGCCGGTTCACTACCGGGTGCTGAACGGAACAGAGATCGACGCGCCAAAGCTCAGGCTCGCCTTTTCATCAGCCGGCCCTCTCGATAAGGACGATGCGACGGCCTTTTACAGGCAGACCGGCGTCGGCCCCGAGGAGATATACGGGTCAACCGAGACCGGCGGGATTGCGTGCAAGTCGTCCGCGACCGGGCGGGATATTCTTGAGCCGTTCGAGTGCCTCGAATGGAAGATCAGTGACGAGCGGCTCTGCGTCAGGTCTCCCTTCGTGTCGCCCGATCTTCCGGTCGATGCGCAGGGCTTTTTCGTAACCGGCGACCGGGCCGCGGCCGCCGAGGGCGGCCGCATCACCCTTCTCGGGAGGGTGGACGGCGTTGTCAAGGTGGGAGGAAAGCGTGTTGATTTAAACGATGTCCGGGAGAAGATAAAAAAAATAGCAGGGGTCCGCGACGCCTTTCTGGCGCCGTTGACCGGCCGCAGGGGACGGGAGACCGATATTATCGCGGTCATTGAGACCGACCTGAAGGAGGAGGAGCTGCGCCGGGTACTGTCCGGTGCCCTCGAGCAGTATGCCGTGCCACGCCGGATACGGATCGTGGATACCATGCCGTCCACGTCCACCGGCAAGTATGATCGCGAGGCGATCATGAAGTTGTTCGATTCGGAACGGGAGTAAGGGAGAGACGCCATGGAAGGTAAGACTGTATACATGTTCCCCGGCCAGGGGTCGCAGTCGGTAGGGATGCGCGCGAAACTCGGCGCCATGTCATCGGAGCAGAAAGAGCTGTTCAGCGCCGCTGATTACATCCTCGGGTTTCCCCTGAGCGCGCTTATCGACGACGGGCCGGACGAGGAACTTACCCGTACATCGAATACGCAGCCGGCCCTGCTTGTCATGGGCCTGGCTTTCGCCATGGCGCTCGACGCGCGCGGGAACCGCGCGGACCTGGTCATGGGGCATTCTCTCGGGGAATACACGGCCCTGGCGCATGGCGGAGTGATTGACTTCAAGGATGCGGTCAGGATCGTGCGGATGCGCGGTGAGCTGATGGAGAGGGCGGTGAAAAGCAGTCCGGGCACCATGGCCGCGGTCATTGGCGCGGACCGGGCGGGCCTCGAGGACCTTGTCGATGAATGCGCGCGCGAAGGAGTCATTGAAATCGCCAATTACAATTCTCCCCAGCAGGTGGTGGTCTCGGGCGAGACCGCTGCGGTCAGCCGCGCCGTGGAGATGATCAACCGGGGGGGGAGCGGGAAGGCGGTGACGCTCAACGTTTCAGCGCCGTTCCATTCGTCGCTCATGAAGCCGGCCGCGGAGGAATTCAGCCGCTTTCTCGCAGGGTTCGAGTTCCGCAGGCCGCGGGTGGAGTTCATCGATAACGTGACCGGACTCGGCGAGAGCGATCCTGAGGAGATACGGAAGAAGCTGGTGCTTCAGCTATCGAGCCCGGTCCAGTGGGAAAAATCGGTGCGGAAGGCGCGCGACGCAGGCGCGGCGGTCTTCATTGAATCGGGCCCGGGAACGGTGCTGGCCGGGCTTGCGAAGCGGATAGTCTCGGGATGCAAGACCATTCCAGGAGAAAAGATGATCAGGGAGGAATGATTCACTCTTCCTCTTTTTCCGGCTCTTCCCCGACATTCTTATCAAGCAGACCGCGTATGTTTTTCCGGTGGTTGAATACTATGAGGAGGGCTGTGAACGCCGCCCCGGCGATTGCCGCCGGCCGGTACCCGCAGGCGGCGATAGATCCGAGCGCCAGCACGGACACCATGACAAACGAGGCGATGAACGGTTCACGCCGAACCAGATATGCCAGCACCCATGAGAGCGCCGCGATCACCGCACCGGCCGGGGTAACGACCGCAGAAAAGCCGAGGTAGTTTGCCACGCCCTTGCCGCCCCTGAACCCGTGAAAGCAGGGGTAGCTGTTCCCGATTATAAGGGCCAGCCCGGCCCACGGCACCTGGCCGGGAGAGAGGACGTACTTCGCAAGCAGCGCGACCAGGATCGCCCTGCCCACGTCGAGCAGGAGAACCACCGCGGCCCACACCGGCCCGGCCTGGCGGTACACGTTGGACACGCCCGCGTTGCCGCTGTGGCTGGCGCGGGGGTCCCCCTTGCCGAGGAACCTGAACAGCAGAATGGCGAAGTTCACCGACCCGGCAAGATAAGATAGTATCATGAGTGCAATCAATTTCATGGGGATTCACTGTAAGCAGGCGGGGATAAATTTCAAGAAATTATTTTTCCGGGTTTGTCATAAAGGGAGCACGGCAGTGTCTCACAGGGATATAATCGTGACGATATGCCCGTCAAAAACTGCGTGTGCGGCATGGTACGGGGTGCCATCCAGCGCTATGACGGTCGCATCGCTTTTGATTTCCTGGACCGATGAGCGCCGCCAGGCTTCGACGATATGCAGGCCGGAGGCCTTTGAAACCGCCTCCTTGACCGACCATACCCGGATTGACGCTTTCATCTCTCCAAGAGGGTGGCCTCTGACCAGGGCTATCTCCTGATTCTGCATGTAATGCTCCTGCCCCTTTAATACGCGCTCCGTGATCTCCTCCACGTCAATGCCAACCGGCCTGTCAGACAGGGCGGCTATCGCGAATCGGGAGTCGTGCGAAGCGGTGCAGAAAAGCTCGGCGCCTCCGTCCGTTCGCGGGCAGAGCGGCCGGCCGTCAGGGGCCATGGTGTTGATCTGCGCAGGGAGTGTTTTCATGTCGTTTTTCGACGCTCTCCGCGACAGGGTCTTGAGCGCGAGTCGTGCCGAGCAGAAGCTCCGCATGCGTTTCTCGCGCATGGACGCGGACCGCTCCAGCTCCGGACCGGAGAGTATCTTTTCGCAGGCGCCGGAGACAGTGCCAAGCTCAATCACGCACAGGTCCGCACACTGCCGGCGGATCGGCTCAAGCGGGTCTTCGCCGCTGTCGGCGATCCACACGGGTGGGAGTATGGTTTTCCCGCTCACGTCCCTCATCGCAAGGCCTCTCACCTCCTCGTGAAGAAGTCCGTCTTCGTTATAAATGAATATATCGAACAGCAGGGTCTCTTTGTCTGTGCCCGTCGGGAATATCCGTGCGATATAGTCCGTCCCCGGCTGTGTCCTGTTGTGGATGATCCTGAGGCCGAATTCGACCGGAAAGCCCACGATTCCCCCGAATCGCTGTCCCCACACGCATGCTGCATGAAAGGATGCGTCCAGGGGAAAGGGGGAGCCGAGCGGTCCATCGTGCGCGACGGGCGCGCCGCCGCTCACCATCGCGAGCGCGCCGGATCGTGTCACGTGCAGCGATCGTATGTTCTGAAACGCCGGGCCGAAGGGGACCAGGTCGCGGTATATCCTTTCGTGCTCCGGGCTGACGCAGATACCGTCAAGGGCAAGGGAGGCATCGAGCGGCGGCGTTGGCGGCAGTTCGGCGCTGACGCCGAACGTGCAGAATGCATGCTCAAGCTTTCTGGTAATGGTTGTTTTGCCCGATTTTTTTACGGTCAGGAGCGAGGCTGTGACAGACCCGTCCGTTCCGGATACTGCTTCAAACGCCGCCTCCAGTGATGTTACTCCGGGCGGAAGATCCAGAAACCGCAGGAAACGGGCGTTGCCGATGCGTCGTACGTCCAGCCCGGTATGCCGTGAAGAGGCGGAGGCGGCCAGTACGCTCATCGCCTCGACCGCGGGAAAAACCGCGCTATCCCTGAACAGGTGGTCGCGCAGGTAGTCATGGATACGGATAGTTATCGGTGCACGGACCGGGCCGGTTATTTCGGAAAGGTCTTCCATAGGTGGACCGTTTTCCCGTCAACCGCGACCGGCCTTCCCGCCCTGTTCAGGGCGCAATGCCTGGTGAAACCCCGGCAGATGAGGTCGCCGGTGTCCGCATGGGTGATGAGGTAGTCGAACGTGAGCCGCACCCGCTCTAGCTCAATGGGGCGGGTGTGGATCCAGATCAGGTCATCGTAGTGGAGCGGCCTGTAGAAGGTGATCCCCAGGTCGATGATCGGGTATACGAACCCGCTCTCCTCTATCTCCCGGTAGGGATAGGCTGCGTCGCGCATGAGGGACGCCCTGCCGAGCTCGAAGTAGCGCAGGTAGTTGGAATGGTATACAACTTCCGAGCGGTCCGTGTCCGCATACAGGGTCCGGTGCTGGCACCGGTGCCAGATCATGCCTGAATTCGCGTCACGCACGAAGCGTTCGTCATTCTGGTATATTTCCGGCCTGAATGGTTTTGGTTTCACGATACACCCCTGAATACGATGCAGCAGTTGGTCCCGCCGAAGCCGAATGCATTCGAAAGAACAATGCTGTGCTTCTGCCGCCGGGCCTCATTCGGGACAACATCAACGCCGGCGAGCGCCGGGTCGGGTACGTGGTTCACGGTGGGGAGGATGATCCCCTGCCGCATTCCTTCGATCGCGAAAGCCGCCTCGATTGCGGCAGCGCCGCCCAGGGTATGTCCGATCTGCGACTTGTTCGACGAGATGGGAATGCTCCCGGCGTGCGTGCCGAACACCTGCTTGAAACACTCGATTTCAGTTGAATCGCCCTTTGGCGTTGACGTGCCGTGCGCGTTAACGTACTGAATGTCATGCGGGACGAGGCCGGCGTCGTCGATGGCCATCTTCATGGCGAGGATAATGGTCTCCATATTGGGCCGGGTGATGTGATGCGCGTCCGAGTTCCATCCCACTCCCAGCACCTCGGCCTTCGGCTCGAGGCCGTGCGCCGTGATCATGTCCTCCGCGGCCAGGACGATGACGCCCGCTCCCTCGGAGAGCACGAATCCTCTGCGGTCGATGCTGAAGGGCCGCGAGGCCTTGCCCGGGTCGTCGAAGGCGCGATCGCCATGCTTGATCTTTATTGTTGCGTTCATGTTTTCAAAGCCGTGAATGATCTCGGGGATCACGCAGGTGTCCACGCCGCCGGCGAGGACGAAGTCAACATCGCCGTCCCGTATCATCCGCGCGCCGATTCCCATGGCGTGATTTCCTGAGGCGCAGGCTCCTTCCGGGGCGAACACGGGCCCGGTAAAGCCAAGGAGCATGCCCGCCTTGCCCGAGGGGAGGTTCGCACACAGGTTGGGCAGGAGGTAGGGGCTCACCTTGAGCGGGCCCCTGTTGAGATAGTTTTCCATCGCCTTGCGATATGCGTCCGATCCGTTCAGGGCGGAGCCGATGAGGCACGCGGTGCGGGGGCCGGTTTCGGCATTGATCTCCAGGCCCGCATGCCGTATCGCTTCCTGGCAAACCGCCATGGTGAGGAGCACGAAATCCGCGTTCCAGTTGTAGATCTCCTTCTCGTCCGCGAAATCGAGCGTTCGCGGGTCCCAGTCCGGTATCTCCCCCACGACATCGCACGGGGAATTCACCGTGCACCGCGTTACCTTGCGGAATCCGGTCTCGCCTTTCACCGCGCGCGCCCACGATTTCCTGAAGGTCGCGCCCAACGGCGTGGCTGCCCCGTACCCTATGACATAGACCCGTCTGTTTTTCGGTGCTTTCATGGCGTAGCCGGCATTGTACCTGTCAAAACTTGAATATCAGAAATTACAATTTAAGAAAAACATGTCATTAATAGGAAAGGATGGATTATTTAACAAGAAGATTTTTGGATCGCTTCCGTGCGATTGCAGCTGCGCCACCTGTTTTTCCGGCGTCTTTTCAATTGTTTTTGACGTGTTGTCCTCTTGCCCGACGGAAAATGGACCGGGTGCATGCCCGTTTTACTCATGGAGCGGGATGAACTTAGTATTGATTGATGATGGTCTGGTGCGTCCTGAACAGCCGTCACCTCATCCGGGCGAGGAGCTCCTTTTTCCAGGTCGATATTTCTTCAGAGCGACGGGGCTTGTATCGCATGATCAGCTTGTAGCCATTTTTTAGCGCGTTTATTTTCTTCATGACATCAGGGCGGTCGTCCTGGTAGCGTAGGCCCCGGACCGCCAGCTTTTCGCTCAGGACCGGTTTTAACGTTTTAATGGATTGAATCTCGTCATCATTAAGGACGACCAGGAGAAAGACGAGAGCGCGCCTGGACTTCATCCACTTCAGGGTATAGTAGGCCTGGTTCATGGCCACGATCTTTTCCGGTGATTTTTTATTGAGAGCCATGATACCCGGATCCTCCCTGGATGCAAGCTCGCCGGTGGCGGGTATGCGAGCTCCGGTCGTAAGCATCAGGCGGCCTGATGAAACGTTGACCACTTTGACCGAGATCTGTACAGTGCCGTCCGCAGGACCGATGGTGCCGATTACAATGATGTCGATCGGCAGCACTCTACCTTTTTTCTGCAGAGTGTCCAGGTCGTATATGCTGGCCTTCTCGATCGCATGCTCCTCCATGATGCTGTCGAGTTCGGCGCGTGGAACAAGCGAAAGTCCTCCTTTCCTGCGGAGGTAATCCGCCAGACCGGCTGATATACGCTTGCCGGCAGGGGTTATCTCCCAGTGTATTGAAGTAAAATGGTATATGCCGATTCTTTTATTCTGCATCTGATGGCGCAGAAAATAGATGTCGTCCCCGATTTTTTTAATCGCTGCTTTTTCGTCGGTGAGAACGGTATTGGCGGGCATGACGAGAGGCGCTATGCAGGCGGCGGGCCATATGGCCAGGGTGATAAGCAGCGCGAGCATCGGGTATCTGAATTTCATGGATTAACCACCTCGTGAAGGTTGTTTGTCGAATTGTTTACCGGCAAAAATCCGGGTGGACGCGCATCACCGCAGTCGCGCGTCATCGCTCAGAAACTGAACCGATTACCTGCATGCAGCGGAAGCGGTATTACTATGGCACGAATAATTCCCGGCGATACATGTATCATATTTCATGCAGCGATATAAAAATCGAGCAATTTTTTTAATAAGTTATCTGACGCCTGAAACAGCAATAATGTTACATTAATCGGCAGCGTAGCCCGGAACCTGCAGTATTTGGCCGGCGGAGAGCGTGAAATAATCATGTGCAAACGAACAATTTCCTGAAAAACTTCCACCATGAGTTTTTGCCGACGCTTTTCAACGCATCCTGCGTTGCGTCGGCATTCGGACATCCTGCCCAGCAGCCGACGTTTTGCAACGCGTACACTGTTATTTTATCACTGTCTCCTACGTCTGCAGGGAAGGTTCAGGCTGATTATGGGAAAATAATAGCAGCACCAGCATTTCAGGGAAATGATGTCCTGAATAGAGAGTTAAATATGGATCGTATAAATAATTAAATATTGGTCATAAATAATTTAAATTAGAAATGAATATACACTTCATTTAGTCAATATTCATAGCAACTTATGTATTATTGTTATATAGTGTGAAAAATTTGTTATTTTTAC
>JAFGJX010000051.1 GCA_016928865.1 Spirochaetota bacterium | reverse complement strand
GTCGCCCACCTGAACCTTGTCTGAATCGCCAAGATACACCGGCTTCAGCTTGCCCGGCGCGTTTATCTTGAGCAGGGCGATGTCGGTGCGCTCGTCCGAGCCGACCACCGTCGCCTTGTAATTTTTCTGGTTGATGCCCACCGTGACGGAATCGACGCCCGCAACCACGTGGTGATTGGTGCACACGTATCCGTCTTCCGAGATAATAAAGCCCGAACCGAGCCCGCGCCGTTTTTCCGTCCGTGGCGCGGCAAATCCACCGCCGAAAAATTCCCTCATAAAGGGATCGTCAAAAAAGGGATTCTGCCGGACCCGCACGGTCTGTTCCGTGGTAATGAAAACGACCCGGTCCTTGTACAGGTTGAACACCTTCCGGAACGTGTTCTGTATCTCCACCGCATGTGCAGATTCCGACTCTTTTCTCAGAGGCGATTGGCCGATATCGCCAAAAAGGGAGGATTCGCCTGATTTAAAGCATGAGAACTGTTGCAGAACAAAAAAAACAGTCAAACCCGCCAATGGAAGAATGATTTTAATCCTTTTTTTCATTATTCGTTGCTCCTGATAATACAGCTGATTATGCGACATAACACATTCCTGTCGCGCCGGCACGGCAAAATTCGATACACGGGCTTAAAATTCCTTCTTTTTTTCCCTGTTTTCTCGCTCTCTTTCTTCCCGTATTGTTTCCCTGAAAATATAGCGGTAATTATTGGAATCATCAACATTGATCTGGTCCAGGTCGACTCTGTTCACCTCCGGCTTTTGCCTGCAACCAGCAGCGTTAACCAGAAAAACCAGACCGATCAGTATTGCGATCACGGCCCTCATCACTCACCTCTCAGGCATTCGGTATTGAAGGATTTATACATTTATTCAAGTATTTTATTGGAGATTCAGGAAAAAAATTATTGCTATACACAATTTAACGACTATGCGTATACAATTAAGATGTGGGAGAGTTTCACGGTCACCTCCCGCAGACGGGAAATGACATCAGGCAGCCATCTGATTGAACGATATTGATTTACAGGAGAGCAATCATGATTCAGCGCATCGATCACATCGCCATAGCGGTCCGTGACTACAATAAAGCATATCGCTTTTTCTCCGAACTACTTGGCGCCATCCCCGGTTCAAGCAGCCGTGACGACCGGATGAAATACGTCTGGCAGAACATGTCACTTGGGGACCTGAGCAGGCTTGAACTCCTGACACCCACCGGCGCCGGCAGCTTCCTTGACGGGTTTCTTGAAAAAAAAGAGGGCGGCGTGCATCACATTACCATGCAGACGCCGGATATCCAAAAGGCTGCCGCCGCGCTGGACAGGAACGGAATCCCCTATTTTGGTTACCATGAATACGGCACTCTATGGAAAGAGCTTTTTATCCATCCGAAAGACGCATTCGGTGTTTTAATCCAGATTGCGGAATTCAACGCCGATGACTGGCTCGCGCCGGGCGTTCGCATGCCGGTCGGAAAAAAATTCACAATCAGGCGTGAAGCACGCGGATACGCGCTGTCTTTCGCTCATCCTGGCGGCGGTACAATGACCATGTCGATGACGGATGAAGATCTGAAAGACTTTCACAAAGAGATCGAAGCGGTGATGCATTGATCAATATTAATATTTAATTATTTAATAAACGCCCTGACTCGAAACTGTGCGCATTAAAAAATAATTTTTTTATAAAAAAACTGGATTTATCTTGACTTTAAATTAATTTTAATTTAAATGTTCTTTATAGTTAAAGATAAAATTCTCTCCCTGTATGTTCTGGTTTAATCAAAAGAGATCGATCAGATTGATGATAAAGTAAGAAAAATAATTTAGTACTAAATTAGAAGTTAAAACAATTAATGACAATAAATTTCCGCCGGGTCTTTGATATATAATGCAATTTGAAATCACAACGATGAATAGTAACCGCGATAATAAATTAAAACCTCTTTTTCGCAATGAATATTCGACTATTCGTCCCTCTGGCATCCAAGAATGTCTCCGGACTGAAGACATTCCCGCTGACAACCGATCTAGAACCCGGGTGCTCGAAACTATCAACCGCTATTACGGATATCTGAACAGCGCAGAGGAAAACCATGCGGATCTCGCCATACCTGGTTGTTTCGCAGTTCGCCTGGCGCACTCACTGATCAACGCTATTGCAGGAAAGAGATGCGATCTTACCGCACAGGGACGTTTCAAAAAAGGCTTCTTTCGCTATTGCGTGCAAATGGCCCATGAATCCGGTCTTGCCGAAGAGATCGGCGACGACGAGCTCCTCATCATTTACATAAAGCAATGCCTTCATCTCCTTAAAGCAAGCGGCATAGTCCTTCGCGTTAAAGGATTTGCTACACTCACCGAAACCACGCTTTCATCCCGGGCCCTCTTTTACCGGCTTTTCAACGCGTTCTGGGACCGGGTCAACTGGGAAGACATATTCCCTTCCGACGCTGATTCAGCCCGAGAGCTAAAAACCTGCAGGTTTTTATTGAAAGACCTGGTTCTCAGGCATTACGGCGCGGTCAGCGTGAACGACATCGCGAATGAATTTTTCGATATGACCGGTTTCAGCGCGCGAAATGACCTGCTGGCTACATCCTTCCTCGATTTTTATTTTTTAACATGGCTCAGTCATTTCGGGATAGTCCGCTATTCACGCGGCCGTGAATTTCAGCCAGTGCGTATTACGGTCACGGAGGCCGGCAGAGCCTATCTGGGCCCAATTTAATCTTGACTGCACATCAGTAATCCGTTATTCATACCCTCGACGTTTTTAAATCCCGTTTTTCGAGGTATACCATGAAGAAAATCTTGCCCCTTCTGCTGTTTGCGTGCCTTCTCGTTTCCTGCAGCGGTTTTCATGTGAAAAATGAAATTAAAAACGGTTCAGCGCTGAAAAAACTGAAACATACCGGGATTATTATACGGGTGACCCACAATACGCCCATAGAATTAAAATATTTCAACAGAAACATGACGCAATGGCTCGAACCGTACAAAAAGATAAATAATATCACCTTGTTGGTCGAAATCAGCAAAAATCTGAATACCGCGCGGGGCGATTACAACCGCTTTCTGCAGTTCTCGGCTGACAAGGATTTCCAGTATTACCAGACCATGGGAATCATTGCCGGCTATCTGAAATCGAACAGGGAGGAGCTCGATAATCTAAAGTCGGAAAACGGCCTTGACAGCTTCCTTATATATGAGGTAGACGGCTCATACTCGTCAGAATTGCAATTTTCAGATTTCAATTCCATGGCTGTGATCGTCGATGGGAATTACCAGATTGTCTACATGGACCGACAGGCTGATTCCTTTGAGGCGTTTGAAATAGACAAGGGGATCCTGCGCGAAGATCTCCTCGACCAGGTCAGCAACAGGCTACTCGATTTAATGTTCAAGCTGGGATATTTGAAGGAAAAGTAAGAAACAATGTGGAGACGGCGGGAGTCGAACCCGCGTCCTACAATCCAGCCGTACAGCCTCTACATGCTTGTCCAGCCCGTTTAATTTAAGATATCCCACCGGGGGCCGGCACCGTTAGAAATATCCGAGTTCCCTGTTGGTTCGCCCTTATTCCGGGATCTGAGAAATCGGGCTATCCCCTGTTTATGACACTTCCAGTTGCCCCAGAGGAGCAGGCGGTCTGAAAGCGTGGCAGTTAATTAAGCTGCCAATGCAAAATTATCGTTTGCACTTACGTTAGGCCTGCCATGTTTCACGAGTTGACAGCACACTCGGCATGCAGCTGTAAAACCGCTATTGCAGTCGAAACCAAAATCGTCCCCTGCGTTATTAATATATAGCTCGATATCAATTGCGTCAAGTCAATGTTTACAAATTCGCCCGATTTGCCGTTTTTCGGTCGCATATCAGAATTTTTCTTTACAATGAGCATCGCCGTTTAGCATAATCCGAACATGAAAAGAATCATCGCAGCCTTCAGCCTGCTCCAGTGTCTATCGCTAGCGGTGCTTATTACCGTCATTCCCCTGACGAACTCGGCAGCAGCTGCAGATTCAATACGGGCTGTGAAGAGCGATGACGATACTACCCCGCTCTCTTTTAAAAGCGTTATCGGTACCTGGACGCTCAAGTATTCGGGTAATTACGGGTATACATTCAGCTTATATGCCAATTACCGCGCCATGGTGGCGCTCTACCTGAACAGGGAGACCATTGTTTTCAAGGGCGTGTACACGATAGAAGATGGGAACAAGTTGAAAATCAACATATACGAAATGAAGGATGAACACAGGAACATGAGAAACCGCAAGGGCTTCGTGAAGGCAAAATCCTCCTATTTTCTTTTCGACGGCCACAGGGTCAGCAAGGGGGGCAGGGATTCTCTGCATCTGCGTCCCCTGGCGATCATCATCGACGGCAACAACTCCGAGGGGTATTTCGAGCCCCTCATCAAACTGGCAAAAACCAGATGATACCTGTTGAAGACATACGCTTTCCAAATAACGCGGGCCGACGTCTCGCCGGAAGGGTCTACAGAACGGAGCGGCCTTCCCGGGAAGGCATTATTTTCAGCCACGGCCTCTTTTCCAGCAAGGACGGATACAAGATAACCAGGCTGGCCGACGACATCGTCTCCGCCGGATATTCGCTCATGACCTTTGATTTTTCCTTCTGCGGCGAATCAGGGGGCGAAATATCAGACCTGTCTGTTTTACAGGAGGTCGAAGACCTCTCTGCCGCGGTCGATTATTTCACGGGAACGGGAATCGAGTCGATCCATCTGATGGGTTCCAGCATGGGCGCCGCGGTTTCCCTCCTGTACGCCGCGCGCGGCAATCCGGCGCTCAGGTCGCTCATCCTGATAGCGGCGCCGGTGGATATTGACAGCATGTTCCCGGAAATAAACGGCGAACGCGAACCGGCGTCATTGCCGGAAGACGGCATGACGGCGATTGACGGGATCAGCATAAAAAATACCTTCTTCCGCGAGATAGCCGGCATCGACATGCGCGCGGCGCTCCGCGCGGTGCGCGTTCCGGTCCTCGCCATCCACGGAGGCATGGACACCGTGGTGGACCCGCGCAACACGGACATTCTCGAGGAAGAGCTTTCCACATTCATCAAAACCGTCCTTGTCGAGGACGGCGACCACAACCTGACGCGCGACAGGGACATTCGGCTGATAAAGGAGACGATACTCTGGTGGCTGGCTGAAGAGTGCCCGCCGGCGCAGGAATGACACGATGGAAGGACTGCAGCATCTGATCCGGGTTTACCTGTTAATCTTCGGAATATTTTTCATTATATTCGGCCTGCTTGACCTGACCGTGCCCAAGCGCATTTTCAGCATCTGGCACTCCTGGTCGGGGAACAGATTCTTTTTACTGCACGGCCTCCTGCTCATCGCTGCGGGCCTGCCCCTGACCGCGTACAAGGGCCGGTTCTCGACATTCATATTCATTGTCGGGATCATCATGGTCCTGAGCGGGCCTTTTATTGTCATCTACCCGGAGAAATTCAAGCAGATGTTCCAGGCCGCGTCAAACGAGTTCAACGGGACAAACATAAATAGGCTCATGTACATTGAGGGAGCGGTTCGCATCGTGGCGGGATCTGTGTGCGTCGCTGCGTATTTCATGTAGAATCGAGCAACATATCCAGGCCAGGACAATGCTGGATTGAATCAGCGCATGTCATGGGGCAGCGGGAACATGCCGACGCGCGCAAATTTTTAGCAGCGCCCCTGATTGACTTTCTGAAAGGTACACCGTGCAACGCCCCCCTGCCCCATGTACAACCCGCATCCCTGTCACCATGAAAAAAAGCGCGGTGTTTATAACCGCGCTTTTTACATATCATCCCGGGGAGATGTTAAAAGAGCTTGATCTTGGGCACTTTTTTGATCAGCTGCTTCGCGCCGTCTTCAACCGCTTTTTTACCCGCTTCCTTGCCCGCTTCCAGGATCACGTCGCCCGCGACCTGCTTGATGATGTCCCCGATCGACCCGAGGGCCGGGAACGTCAGCGTCGCATCCGGCTTGCTGACCGTGCCGTCAATATTGAACTTCATGTAAACCCTTCCGTTCTTGTTGAGGAGGGGCTTCATCGCAACATCGGTGAGCTTTTCCGGATCAGCGTACTTTTTAGCGCCCAGCTGCTTGAGCCCGGACTCTATCTGCCTGCGGATTCCGACCCTGACCGCATTGTGGCGCGACTTCTGGAGCTCAAGCTCCAGGTTCACATCCATGGCTTTGGTGGCGATGTTCATTGTGCCGTCAAACAGGAGCCAGGTTTCGGTGAGTTTGAGGTTCCCGTCGCTGATCTTCACCACGTTCCCCTTGTACCATATGTCGACATAGGCGAGCTTTGAGCCCTTCCACGACTGCTTCCCCTTCAGAAAGTCGAGGGCATCGCCGATGTATTTGCCCAGGATCTTGTTCCCGGCAACGGCGTTGAAAATCTGCAGGCCGGTGAACTGGCCGTCCGGAGAACCGGCATGCAGCGAAACCTCAGGATCCAGCTTCCGCGTCTTCAAGTCAAACGGCTTCACGGTGCCGGTCACATCGAAAACGATGTCGAACGACTTAACGGTGCCTGTCTTCATCGGGCCCACGGTTTTGATCCCGGTATAAAATTTCACCTTTGCGTTGTCCCTGTTTTTTAGATCATCCGGATCAATTTTTATATCCGACACTGTCGCCGTCAGGTTGTATACCTGAAAGCGCTGCTCATACCTGGCGTCATAGTAATTTATGGTCCCGTTTTTCAACCCCACCTCGCCGATGTTAACGGCCACCGGGATATCGTCAGCGGTGAGCGGCTTTGAGGGCTCTTTCGCCTTCTCGGCTTTTTCTTTTTCGAGTTCCTCCCGCTCTTCCTTCGTGAGCTTCTTCGGACGGGTGAGGTCGTCGAAGTTTAACGCTCCGTTCTTGTTGCGGACAACATTGACCTTCGGCGTGTACAGCACCAGCTCCTTGAGTACAAACTGCTTTTTCAGCAGGGGCATGAACTTCAACTTCAGGCGGAGGGATTCCATGCTGACGAACACGTCCCGCGCGGGGACGGGTTTTCCCTTCAGCGCTTTACGCTGGTTTTCGGTTTTAAAATTAGATATGGTAACGCCCCTCACCTCAATTCCCGACACAATCGAAAAAATCCCGACCTTGATGTCCTGTATCTGAACGTGCCGGTTCAGTGCATTTTCCATCTGGTCCTCCACAAGCTGCTTATTGACAATGAGAATAATGGCTATGCTTGCGGCAATGAGAAGAACAATAACACCCCCGACCAGACCGCCCAGGACCTTCAGAACCTTTTTTATCATATGGCCGCTCCTTACATTGTCTTGAATGGATTATCAGGAAAGCTAACGCTACCACCCTCTCAGGCCCGCGACAAGCATTTTTTGGATTTTACTGGAAGGCGGCCGCCGCCCCATGTATCTCCGGGGCGACGTCCCCGGTCTTTTCGTGTGGCCGATCCGCGGCCGCTACCAGATCACCCCCAGCGTAACGCCGACGTCAAATCCGTTATTGAAATAATAGGTGAAGGGAATATCGATGATGACCGGGCCGAAATTGAGCCCCGGTCCGCAGAATATTTTCGGCAGAAATTTGGTCGGGCCGCTCCCGCCCTGCCTGCCGTAGACGCCATACATGCCGACCGTGCTTCCGTCCGCGACCAGGCCAAACCCGGAATAATTCAGGCGCGAGGACCCCCAGGCGAAATCGATGCCGCCGCCCGCATGGATATTGAGGACCCAGAAGAGCCGCACCGCGGTTGAAAGCTCGAGGGGAATGACGTATGACTCCGACTTGGCGAAAATTTTGATTTCCGGCTGCATGATATAACCGCCGCTGGATATCGGATCCGGCGATTTGTAGCGATACAGGGTTTTGTTATATTGCCAGATGAATCCGGTCCCGATCGAGAGCCCGCGCCAGAGGACAAACTTGACCGGCGGGGCCTTGGGCCGTATGATCTGGTAGTTGATCATGCCTCCGGCGTTCTTGCCGTCAATGTCAAACTCGTAATAGGTATACTTGAGCATGCCGAATTTCGCGGACAGGGTGAGGTCCGCGGGCAGCTTCACCCCGACATTGAGCGACCATGCGTTCCACGCCACGCCCACGTACACGTCGCCGGTCTTCAGGAGCCGGTCAGCGAGCTTCTTGTAATACCCCAGGTCGACCACGGTCGCGGGTACCTGCGCCGCCGCCATGGTCCCCACGGTGATCGCGAATTTGTCGAACCCCTGGTAGCCGCGCTGGGTCGCCACGTGGGACGAATACGCGCTCGCATTGGCGAATCCCTTGACCAGTTTCGTCTGCCTCTGGTAGGGCAGCATGACTTCATTCGCAAAAGAATTCGCGCCCGCCGGCAGGGTTGTCCGCACCAGGATCCACGCTTTCGCGTCGCCTGCAGCCAGGCCGACCAGCAGCGCCGCGCCCGCTATCGTCATAAGCATTTTTTTCATTGTAATCCTCCGGTCTGTAATCACTGGATTGCCGGCACGGCACACGGACGGGTTGAAACGCCGTCTATATATCCCCGAGATGTTCCATAGCGCGATGCACGGCACAGAAATACTTCCATTTATAATACCCATATTCAAGGCTGATTAACAAAGAAATTCAAGAATTTTTTATTTTTTTTTATTCACCCGACAATCAATAAGACAACAGAACAGCATCGGGGAGATAAATATTCCAGTACTCCCTGTTCCTCCGGGGGAGCACCGAGGAACAGACCGAGTCTGATGGATTGTGAATAATGCAGACAAGCCGGGGCAAAAAGCGACGCGCGCCGGCCTGCAATATCAGAGTCGAAGGCAGTAGCACATGACAGACATGTACAAAAATAAAAAAAGCGGCATCCCTGCCGCTTTTTTCCGCATAAAACAATATGTTTTTACTTGATATTCTCAATGAGCACGGCGCCGCCCATGCCGCCGCCAACGCAGAGTGTGGCGATGCCCCACTGGATACCCCGCCGCTTCATCTCGTAAATCAGGGAGATCATGATCCGCGCCCCGGTGCATCCCACGGGATGCCCGAGCGCGATGCCCGATCCGTTCACGTTCACGATCGAGCGGTCAAGGCCGAGTCCGCGCTCGCACGAAAGATACTGCGCAGCGAAGGCCTCGTTCAATTCTATCAGGCCAATGTCGTCGAGCTTCTTGCCGGTTTTCTTGAGGAGCTTCTGCACTGCCGGCACCGGGCCGTAGCCCATCAGGGAGGGTTCGCACCCCGCGACCGCGTTGGCGGCGATGCGCGCCAGCGGCTTTTTCCCGAGCTTATCGGCAGCTTTCATGGACGTGATGATCATGGCCGCGGCGCCGTCATTCAATCCCGAGCTGTTGCCCGCGGTCACGGTGCCGGTTTTCTTGAATGCCGGTTTCAGCCCCGCCAGGCTCTCGAGGCTCACGTCGCGCCGCGGATGCTCATCAGTGGTGAACATCTTCGGCTCGCCTTTGCGCTGCGGCACGGGCACGGGTATGATCTCGTCCTTGAACCTTCCGGAGTCGATGGCGGCAATCGCTTTTGTATGGCTCTCGTATGCCACCTGGTCCTGGTCCTGGCGCGATATGTTGTACTTCTCCGCGAGGTTTTCCGCGGTCTGGCCCATGATGAACGGCTCGCCGAGGAGCCCGCTGCCGGAATGGAGGAGTTCCCACATGGAGTCGGTCATCTCACCGTGGGTGAGCCGGTACCCCCACCGCGCGTTCTTCAGCACGTACGGGGCGTTGCTCATCGACTCGCATCCGCCGGCGAGCACGATCTCCGAATCGCCCGCGATTATCTGCTGCGACGCGAAGATGGCGGCCTGCATGCCAGAGGCGCACTGCCGCTGGATGGTTGTGGCCGGCACCTCGACCGGGATGCCCGCCTTGAGCGCCGCGGTACGCGCCGTGTTGGCCTCCTCGCTGGTCTGGATGCAGTCTCCGTAAATGACGTCGTCGAGCATGTCTCCGGTCACGCCGGCCCGTTTCATCGCCTCCTGCATGACGATGGCTCCGAGCTGGAACGCCTTGACGTCCTTGAGGGACTGGCCGAAGCTCCCGATCGGAGTCCGGCATCCGGATACTATGACTACCTCTTTGTCTGACATACAAATTCTCCTCATCGATTATATTCATTGTATCAGGGAGGCGATGCCTCCGAAACCACTGGTCGCATATCACGTGACCGCTTTGCGCTCACGTTGCGTTTTGACCAAAAAACCATCAGCCCTGAAATATGTCAAGACAGATAGGGCACTGATCCGGACCGAATACGGTGTGACCGCATGTTCAACGTATCAGGGCGCGGGGGTTATTTCATTGCAGGGGCGGGGCGCGATCTTCCCAGCGAGGTGTAATTTTTCTTCAGAAACCCGCCGATCAGTATGCTCTGGTAAAAACCGCCGGCGTTGATGGTATGCTCCTTTTCATCAACCTCATACGATTCATTCTTCGGATGCTCACGCCCGAGATCGATCAGGTTGAAAGAATCCCGGTAATAGGCGTTATATATGCTCCTGAGCCTTGCGTACTTTGAATCGTCGAAATTGATATGGATCTGATAGGCCTTTCTGAAGGGGATCCTCTTCAGCATCGACGATACGATCGCGATATCGGCGTTTGCGTAGGCCGGGTCCGCCGGCGTCTCCGAGTGAATGGAACGTTTCCCCTGATCCGCAGTATGCATCACTATCGACCGATCGTTCCACCTCAGGTAGCACTTTATCTTCGATTTCATCTCCATCTTCTGCTTATGCCATCGGGGATTGATATACGGCTCTATGTAATCATTGTACAGGGACACCTGGAAGAGCGACAGGCCCAGCTCATCAGCCAGAGAGCTTTTCAGTTTCTTGATCGATTTCCGGTACGAGGAAAACCCGAGCCTGTCCAGAAGACCGCCCGCATATTCGCCTGCGGCGCGTTCACTTCTCCATTTTTCCATGTAGGCGGCAAATTCGGCGTTATTCATATTCGCGGCACCATATATCCATTCAGCGTAGACAAGCACCATTGAATGCGCGCCCTGTTCCTGCGTCCAGCCCCCGAAGGAGAGTATGAGGAGGCCGTCCTTCTTCAGATAATACGAGGCGAGATTATCGATGAGCCTGGCGACCGTCACATTGAGTATCAGCGCTTCAGACGCAAACACTCCCACCGTGAGCCCGGTCATCTGCTCGATAACTTCCGGTATCATGCCCCACGCCATACTGCTGTCGCCCACAAGCAGAACATCGCATGACCCGGGTTCGCTGCTGAGGAGAGGAATCCTTTCCAGCTTGAGCTGCGTCATGCCGGCGCACGTGGCGTGCCTGGTAAAATCCATGTTCAGTCCCTGTCGGACTCCGGCGGAACGGAACTCATCGTAAAACGGATTCTCCGTGACAGCATCACGCGCCTGCTTCTCTTTTTTCAATCTTTTCTGGCAGGCGTTCAGGGCCATTGATGCCACGGCCCCGGTCAGAAGCGTTGCGATGATACTGATAATTATTCTATTCGAATTCATTGGCGTGCCTAGAACTTGAAATATATAAAGGGCTGGTCCTGGCCGGGGAATACAAGGGCAAGCAGGAGCAGCACGCACAGAATGACGACCACATGCGGCTTGCTGTTGATCTCAGGGAATCCCCTGTCATTCACCCTGTAAAACTTCAGCCAGTGGTCAATGACCACGAATCCAAAGACCAGGAGCAGCGGCATAAAGTAGGAGGCGGTACTCAGCCTGAAGTTGAGGGAATCATAAAAAAACATCTTTGAAAGCATGGTGACGGCATGCTTGGCATCCAGGCGGAAAAACGTCGCCGCAGTCACAAATATAAAAAACGTTATTACTCTGCGGAGATACCGGTTCAGGCGCGTATATCTCGGCCCCAGATAATCCTCAATCGAAATGACCAGTCCCTGCAATGAACCCCAGATGATAAAATTGAGGCCGGTGCCGTGCCAGATGCCCGAGACGACAAAGGTTATCAGCAGGTTGAGATACTTTCTCGCCCTCCCCTTTCTGCTTCCGCCGAGCGGTATGTAAACATAGTCCCTGAGCCAGAAGGAGAAGCTCATGTGCCACCGTCGCCACAGCTCGCCAAGGGAGGACGCGATATACGGGTAATTGAAATTCGCCGGAAGCCTGAATCCCAGCAGCAGGGCGAAGCCGATCGCCATATCGCTGTACCCGCTGAAATCACCATAAATCTGCCCGATAAATCCTATCATCGTGGCCCAGGCCTCGTGTACGTCAAGACGCGCAACACCGAAGGCAAAATTCCAGTTCACAAAGGAACCAAGGTTGTCGGCGATCAGAATTTTTTTTATGATCCCGGAAGCGATGAGCACCGCGCTCAGCGCGAAGGTGTTCCGGGTGACCGGCTCACGTTTTTTTACGTATTGAAAAAAATTACCGCCCCGCAAGATGGGACCGGAAGAAATACTCGGCCAGAATGAAACAAAGAGTATTGATTCAAGCAGGCTTGCCGGAGGAAGCGCATTCTTCCGGTGAATGTCAATAAAATACCCGATGATGGTACAGGTAAAAAACGAGATGCCAAGCGGCACAAAGACATTCATGAGGCTGGAAAGGTTTCTGGTAATCAGCACAACGAAAAAGATATAGTATTTGAAAAAAGCCAGGATAACGACCATCAGCACGACAAGCGCACGCAACAGCGCCTTTGAGCCGCTCTGATAGAGCGCATTTCCCGCATACCTGACCAGCACCGCATAGAACAGCAGAATTAAAACAGCGGGCGGATACCAGAGCGCGTACATGCACAGGGAGCTTGCCGCGACAAAGATATTAATTGCGAGGATGTTTTCCTTGAAATACCGGTATATAACAAAATATACAAGAAAAAACAGTATAAGCGCAAGGATAGTGATATTCGAAGTAAAATCCATATTGATTGTATTTTTTACGGAACTATTTCGTCAGAATAATAATACCGTAAGCTCTAGCAGGCACCAGGGCCATAAGAATAGTGAACACAAAATCATAACCGGGTTTATGAGTCAACACAGATTATTTTTGGCAAAAAAACTTTAACGGCCCGGCAGAATATCCTAAACACCGGATACAGGATTGTATAGGCAGGCCGCCTTCCTCTCCTTTCAGAGGGTGAAGGCGGCGAGATCGGGTTCTATGATATTAACTCTCAATGTTTCACTGCTATTTGCCAAAAAGTATCTTCTTCCCGTCAGAATCCACCTTGATCTTCTGGTCAGTCAGCGATTCACCGGAAAGAAGACGGACGGACAGTGGATTCAGAAGGTGTTTCTGAATCGCCCGATTGAGGGGTCGTGCGCCGAACTGCGGGTCATATCCCTCCTTGACGAGAAATTCAAGCGCCCTTTTCGACATTTCGAGCATGATCCCGCGCTCCCTGAGACGCACTGCCACCTCGGCAAGCTGCAGCTTGACGATGTCCGCGATATTCTCGCGGGAAAGCGGATTGAAGATAATGACCTCGTCCACCCGGTTCAGAAATTCCGGTTTGAAATGAGCCTTCAACTCCATCTCGACCCCGGCCCGTCGTTTTTCATAGGGTATGTCGGCGTCGCTTATGAAAGAGGTCCCGATGTTCGATGTCATGATGATCAGGGCGTTCTTGAAGTCGACCACCCTCCCCTTCGAGTCGGTAAGGCGCCCCTCGTCCAGGATCTGGAGAAAGATATTGAACACGTCATGGTGCGCCTTTTCGATCTCATCAAACAGGATCACGGCGTAGGGCCGCCGCCGCACGGCCTCGGTGAGCTGCCCTCCCTCCTCGTATCCCACGTATCCCGGGGGCGCGCCGATGAGCCGCGCCACCGCGTGTTTTTCCATGTACTCAGACATGTCGATGCGGATGATCGCCTTTTCGTCGTTGAACATGAACTCGGCCACGGCCTTGGCCGTCTCCGTCTTTCCCACGCCGGTCGGACCCAGGAAGATGAACGATCCGATGGGCCGGTCCGGGTCCTGGATGCCGGAGCGGGAGCGCCGCACCGCGCTGGATATGGCGGCGATCGCTTCGCTCTGTCCCACAACGCGCTTCTCGATGATCGATTCCATCTTCAACAGCTTCGCCTTCTCCCCCTCGAGCATGCGGGACACAGGGATGCCGGTCCAGCGCGACACCACGGCCGCGATCTCCTGCTCGGTGACCTCCTCTTTTAAAAGGGTCTTGTCCCCCTGCATCGACTTGAGCCGCTCGTTTGCCTCCGCGAGTTTCTTCTCCAGTTCCCCGATCCTCCCGTAGCGTATCTCGGCGACCAGGTTCAGGTTCCCCTCGCGCTCGGCGCGCTGCTCGTCCATGCGGAGCTGTTCGATCTGTTCCTTTATCTTCCTGATGTCGGTAATGATCCCCTTCTCGTTCTTCCACTGGGCCACCAGGCCGTTCTTCTTCTCGTTCAGGTTCGCCAGCTGTTCCTTGATCTTTCCGAGCCGTTCCTTCGACGCGGCGTCCTTCTCCTTCTTGAGCGCCTCGGACTCGATCATGAGCTGGCGCACCTTCCGCTCGATTTCGTCTATCTCGATCGGCATGGAGTCGATCTCCATCTTGATGCGGGACGCGGCCTCGTCCACCAGGTCGATGGCCTTGTCCGGCAGGAAGCGGTCGGTAATATAGCGGCTTGAGAGCACGGCCGCCGCCACGCACGCGGAATCGGATATCCGCACGCCGTGATGCACCTCGTACTTCTCCTTAAGGCCGCGCATGATGGCGATGGTATCCTCCACCGAGGGCTCGGTGGTCAGGACCGGCTGGAACCGCCGCTCCAGTGCCTTGTCCTTCTCGATGTACTTCTGATACTCGTTAAGGGTGGTTGCGCCGATGCACCTGAGGTCGCCGCGCGCCAGCGCCGGCTTCAGCATGTTGGAAGCGTCCACCGCTCCCTCAGCCGCGCCAGCGCCGACCAGCGTGTGGAGCTCGTCGATAAAGAGGATCACGTCCCCCGCTGACTCCTCGACCTCGTTGATGACCGCCTTCAGCCGCTCCTCAAACTCGCCGCGATACTTTGCGCCCGCGATAAGGGCGCCCATGTCCAGGCCGACCAGCCGCTTGTTTTTCAGGTTTTCCGGCACGTCTCCCTCGACGATACGCCGTGCCAGCCCTTCTACGATGGCCGTCTTGCCCACGCCCGGCTCGCCGATCAGGACCGGATTGTTCTTGGTCCGCCGGGTCAGGACCTGCATGACGCGCCTGATCTCCTCGTTTCTGCCGATTACCGGGTCGAGCTTGTTCATGCGCGCGAGCCTGGTGAGATCCCTGCTGTACCGGTCAAGGGCGTTGTATTTGTCCTCCGCGGCCTGGTCGTCCGCCCTCTTGCTTCCCCGGATGTCCTTCAAAACCTTCAGTATATTATCACGGATGAACCCGTGCCCGTTCATGATGCTCTTCGCCTTGCCGCTCCCCTTGGACGCGAGCGCGAGGATCATGTGCTCGGTGCTCAGGTACTCGTCCTTGAGCCCCACCGCCTCGTTCCAGGCCTCGTTCAGCACGTTCCGCAGCTCGGATGAAAGGGCGCCGCCTCCCGGACCCGCGCCCACCTGGCGCGGCAGCGACTTGACCGCGGCGTCCGCTTCAGCCCTCACATCGCCGAGAGACGAGCCAATCTTCTGCGCAATCGATCCGAATATGCCCCCGTCCTGCTCGGCAAGTGCCAGGAGCAGGTGCTCGGGCTGGATCTCATAGTGATTCATGTCGGTCGCGATGTTCTGCGCCGTGTTTATGGCGTCCTGCGCCTTCAATGTCATTTTATCCATTCTCATATCAGTCACTCTCCGGAAAAATCTTTCAATCCGCCGGCATTGTTGCAAACGCCGGCGTCCTTCAGTCCCCCTGACCTCCCCCGTGAACGGGGGAGGTGGCCGACTTGCCCTGAGCCTGTCGAAGGGAGGCCGGAGGGGGCGTCTTATTATATAACACGCGAAAACGACTCCTCCAAATTAAATACGTATAGCGGGTACACCACTATGGTATAGCAAAATGCAAAAAATGCAAGGAATTAAAGCAACAGGAAAGGAAATAACAGGATATTAATAAAATAGAAAGTATTTTACAAAACGTCAAGCATCATAGATAAAAAAGCGGCAGGGACGTCCCGCAAGCCCCTGAATCTCCCGGAGGGGGACTTGTCAAGCATTACTGATTAAGAAAGCCCCCCTCCGGGGGGATTTTTTTTTGGGGGGGTGGGCGATGAAACCTTTCAGATATTCTTAAACCTGTCCTCCATGCTCCTGGCCAGCTCCTGGATCAGATGAAAATTGTTGACGTCATCAACGAACATAATGACCGCAAGGTTTTCTTTCGTAAGAAGTATCGCCCTGTCCCTGTTGAACCAGGTGAATTCAGAGATTTTCTTGATCTCCGCTTCCGCGGCCTTCATACCGGAATAGAGTATCACGTAGCAGACGATATCATCCCCGTACGGCGTCTTCTTATCAGCAATAATGGACACATGCATGCCCGTGATCCTGTTATAATCTCCGCCGGGGTAGACCATGCCCGCAAGCCGCTTGATGGCAGGCCTGTCCATCAGCCAGGGGTTGTCCTTCAGGGTCTTTTTATAGGGTTCTGGAATTTTTCCGTACATGAAGCCTTCTGGAAGGTCGTCTTCGGTCAATTTCACCGAATCGATTATCTCAGAATTAAACTGGGTGCTTCCCCGGGAGGCGGTCACTACTATGGATAAGAGTATAATTACTGATACAATGACTTTTTTCATGGCGATATCCCCGTATTGAATTGATGCAATACACCATCTTATCGGTATAAATATCGGACAACTTGACGAGGATTCTCAAAACGTGAAACGCTCGAACCGGTCTCTCTTCGCCTTACAGATGGGGCAGATCTCCGGCGGCTGCTCGCGGGCGCACAGGTAGCCGCAGACCCGGCAGCGCCATACCGGCAGTCCCGTTCCGGAGGGGCCGGCCGGCGCCTCATTTTTTATCTTTCTCTCCTCTTCGGCC
>JAFGJX010000006.1 GCA_016928865.1 Spirochaetota bacterium | reverse complement strand
GGCAGGCCCGTAAGATCAACCGGGCGGTGACCCACCGCAGGGCAGTTGAGCTCGCGCGCCGCAGGGTGGACGCCGGCAGCGCGCCCGATGAAAACGGCCCGAGCTTTGAATATGTCGAGAAGGTCGCGGTGAAGGTCTTTTACGAGGATGTCGGCTCGATCCATGAAAAGCTGCGCCTGTACGAATCGCTCCGTGTCCCGGCCGTGGCGTTCTGGCGCATCGGCCAGGGTCCGGCGGAACTGTGGCGCACGATAGTTATCGGTGGCAGGGAGTGAGAAGGTCCCGGGTCGATGTCCGCTTTATTGCCTTCGCGAAGGCGCGCCGCCTGGATAAAATTTTTACCCGGCCGGTATCAGCGGGACGGGAAGGCCAGTCCGGCGTTCCAACCTCACTCCTGGAGCCTGTAGTTTTTTTCCCTGAACAGCAGGATGCATGCATCGACGACGTCGCCGTCATAGAGGGTGCCGCGATTGTTCATGATCTCTTCCAGCGCCCGTTCCGTTCCGATCGCGCGCCGGTAGGGACGGTGCGACGCCATGGCTTCTACGACGTCCGCAACCGCCATAATCCTCGCCTCGGGTATTATTCTTTTTCCCGCAATGCCGGCGGGATATCCCGAGCCGTTGATCCTTTCGTGGTGCTGGTATACCGTCATGGCCACTGGCCAGGGGAAATCGATCCCCTTGAGAATATCATAGCCCATTTGAGGGTGAGTCTTGATGAGCTTGAACTCGATTTCTGTCAATGAGCCTGGCTTGCTCAGAATCTCGGAGGGTATCGATATCTTGCCAATATCGTGTATTGAGCCCGCGATCCTGATGCCGTTTATCCTGTCGCGTGAAAGTCCCATGACCGTGGCTATGGAGCGCGCCAGGTCGGATACCCGGCGGTGGTGCCCGGCCGTATAGGGGTCGCGGACCTCGAGCGCGAGGGAGAGGGCCTGCACCGTCTGGCCCAGGGCCTTTCGCATGGTCTTGAAGCTTTCTTCGAGATCGATGGCGCGGACCCGATCCGTAATGTCGCGCATGATGCCCCGAAAGCCTACCGGCTCGCCTGAAGGCGAGCGCGCCAGCGCCGCCGATATTTCGACATCAGAAACGCTTCGGTCCTTTCTTATTATCTCGTACACGGTGGGCTTCATGGCTGACTCGGATTTATAGAGCTCCTTGAAAAGGGCCTTCAGCTTTTCGGCGGTTGCGGTGTCCATCAGCTTTTTATAGCTCTTGCCGATGACTTCCTCTGCGCTGTAGCCGATTATACGCAGCATCGCGCTGTTGCAGAATACATGGTTCCCCCTGAGGTCGGTCTCCCAGTAGCCGTCATCGATCTCCTCTAATATGCGCCTGTAATCACTGTCTGCGGAATTGGGGCCCTGATGCGAAGAGGACTCGCTACGGGCCGGCCGCGCGTTGCCCGTATCCTTTTTCAGCCTTTCGATTTCCTCTATCAGTTCTTTCTTCGTTTTTGATTTATATGGGTCCATGGCAGAATGGCGTCATTATACCGTCATTGTTCAAGGATTTCAATGAATATTTGTAATTTTTATCCGGATGCAAGGGCACGCCGCAGCCGGATTACGTCCTTTCCTGACGGGGCCCCGGATCGCATAATTTTTTATTTGACAATCGGGCAGTAACATGCCAGCATTAAATACAGACTGACAGTCAGCATGCGGGAAAGACTGTCGGTGCCGCACCCTGAGACCGTCTCGAGGGATGATGTAAAATGGAAAAAAGAAACACGATACGGGTCCCCTTCCATGTCCGCTCGGTTGTCAAGCACAAGGAACGTATCATAGAAGGAGAGGTTGAAAACCTGAGTACGGGCGGGATGCTGCTCAAGACGTCCGACGAAATAGCGCCCGGCGATCCCGTCTCCGTGTCGATATTTCTGTACGGCTCGAGCTCGCATCTTGCCCTGAATATCATGGGAACCGTTGTACGCCATACCGGCGCCAGCGTGGCAATTAAATTTACCGAGCTTGACCTGGATTCATTCATACACCTGAGGAACATCGTGTCCCGGAACGCCTTTGACGAGGAGAAGGTAATACGGGAATTCCGGGAATTCAACACCGAGGATATCTCGAAGGCCTAAAACCTCGACCATGCCGTTTCAAGGCGCTTGCTTCGCGCTTTTTCCGCCACGCGGAGTAGGGCGCTGTCCCGCTCCCACGCGGCCCGCGTTTTTTCATCAACGGTTTCCCACCAACCGGACAGATCAGCTATAAGTGACGCCATCTGCGCGTTCAGGCCGCCGAGCGCTATGTGCAGGGCGGGTGATGAGGGATTATCGAGCGAAAGGGCCCGCGCGCATGCGATGACGGCCGCAATCCGCTCCTTTACGGCGCGGGGCCAGCCGTAAAGGCACCCGATGCGAAAGAGATGGGCCAGTACCGCGCATTCGATATGCAGGTCCTCAATGGTTCTGAACGGCCTGATGTATTCAGCATACCCGTCCCCAATAAGGATGTCCCGTTCCTCTACCGGCACGTCGTACAACGCCACGGTGCCGTGGCTTATTTCGGGGACGAAGGGGAGCCCGGCCATCGCGCTGACCTCCACGCCGGGCGTGTTCCTGCTCACCATCGCAATCCGCAGCATGTTTTTCCCGTCGGATGCGGTTCCGGTGGACGCGGCTATCAGCAGCAGCTCCGCCTCCGTTGCCAGGGTTACGAATTTTTTTCCGCCATTGAGGACCCATGGCCCGGCTTTTCCCTTTTTCAGTGACGACCTGATTGCCGAGGGGTGTCCGCCTTTTTCTTCGGTAACGCAGAAGGAGACGACAGTCCGCTCAGGGAGCGAGGGGACCAGTCGCCTGAGGGCGCACTCGTATCCTGCGGCGAAGGCGTAAGCGGTCCGGTCCGCCAGGAAACCGCCGATGACCGCGTGGTCGATCGGGACGTTCCACCCCTGTGTCTCTTTGTCAAAGCGCTCCTTCCATGCCGCGACGGAGACGAGCTCCGTTGTGTCAATCCGTCCCTGGCTTTCAAGGAGCCATTGGAGAATTCTGGATCCATTGCTGATGTTCATGTTGATGCTCCTGGCAGATCAGTCCTGGTTCGCCCGCTGAATCCGTCCGCCGCGATGCCATGAGCAGTTTTTACCGCCCGAGACGATATAGTTCAATAACAATTTTCAGTCGTTCCTCAGATTACAAAGATCTCCATCAGCACCTGATACGCGTGGTTCAGTTCCTTCATCATCTGCTCGTTTCCCGGGCACAGGTCGGGGTGGAAGGACCTGGCAAGCTCGTGGTACCTCGCTTTGATTCGCTTCATCGAGGGCCGCTTCAGGTCAAATAACGCCAGGGCCCGTTCAATTTCGCCGCGCTTGAGAGCGTAGATAACGGCGCCCTTCATCAGCTTTTCGAGCACCGGGCTCGTGCCAAAGGAGATGTTGTCGGGATTGATATAGAAGTCGCGGAGCGGGTCAAAGGAGAGGGCGGCGAGGACGTCGTGATCGAGGTGCTCATCGCAGTAGCCCGCGCCCCCTGTGGCGCGGCAGCAGTGCCGTCCGGTTTCCGGGTCGTAGTGGCAGCAGCGTCCGGGTTCGGGCACGCGCGCCAGCCTGATCCTCATCGGGTCCAGGTGCAGGTAGTAGCCCCGCGCGCCCGCCTCCTCTTTCAGACGGTAGAGGGCGTGAAAGAGTGAGAAGTGGAGCTCGAACAGGCGTTCTCTCGCGGACGGGATCCTCCGCTCCCCAGTGAGCTTTTTCAATAAATCAGTTTCCGCAGCGGGCGCATCAAGCGCGTCGAGCATGTCAAACAGCACGAACGAGTCGAACTCAATAATGCGCAGTTTTCCATTGTCGATGTCGGGCATCATCACAGTATACTTGGGCCCCGTATATCGGGTTTTTGGAATATGTTCAAGAACATTTCATGTAATTATGAGAAGATGCGAGATGAAACCTGCGTATGTGGTGTACTCACGCTTAATCGTCAATACTGGAGCGGATACCGCCGTATGATAATATCTCTTCCATCCGTTCCAGGGTTAATAGAACGATATCGTTATGCCAGTTTTTCATCACATAGATCGTGTCGCCTTTCTTGATGCCGAGATCCTTTCTCAGGTCCGCGGGAATTATAATCTGGCCTTTGGAGCTGATTTTTGTCACTCCATACATGGTGGTCCCGATTTTTTTCGACTTTTTTTCCATGGCAGGTATCCCGATGTTTTGCACACGTATATCGCAACAGAGCGGGATGTCAAATCATAAAAAAACTGAAATATTACAAAGTTTACATTTCTTACATTATTTACTTGACAGAAAGTCGGTCTGCATGATCCATTGCCGTAGGGGATATAATAAGGAGGAAGGTGCTTTATGAATAAAATTCTATTAAAAATCGGCGGCGGATTCCACCTGTTCTGCGCTGCTCTGCATGTCTGTTTTCCCTCCATGTTCAAATGGAGCGAAAGAATCGCGCCCCTTTCAGGCGAAGATGCTCTGGTTATATCCGCAAATCTTTCCATCATGAATTACTGCCTGCTTGTGTTCTGGGTAATCCTGGCCTATATTCCACTATTGTATGCAGAAGAGATGCTTGAAACAAAATTGGGCAAGGCCCTTCTGACCGGCATCGTCCTCTTCTGGGCAGTCAGGATTTTTGTGCTGCAGCCCCTGTATGTAGGGTTTGAGGGACCTGAATCACTGGTTACGGTGGCCGTTTTTCTGGCAGGCATCGCACTTTTTGCCATCCCATGGGCCAGGACAGTGCTTCTGCCGCGTTTGATAAGGAAATGATGCGGTTACGCCTCGATGGCAAGCTGGCCGGTTGAGATTTGGATAAAAAACTGGCGTTATTGTCAAATCTATCATGGGGGGGTATCCATATGAAAGGTTCTTTTATGAATATATCATCGGATAAAAAATCCTACCTGTTCCTCTGTGCGGCGGGCGTTATGATCGTTTTTGCGTGTGGCCGCTGGGCCGCGCCTGTTGCAAACTGGATTGCGTTAACCTTCATGCTCCGCTTCCTGCGTATGCAGAAACCGGTACGGGGACTCTTTCTTGGCCTGGCGGTGTACTTCGCCGCTATCTCCATCGCCTTTTACGGCGTCATGCTCGTTCCGAATATCGTATTGTTTCTGGTCACGATAGGCATCATCTCGATTATATCCTTCATCCCTTTCGCTGTTGACCGGTTGCTTGCAGCTCGACTGGAGGGGTTCCTGTCAACGCTGCTCTTCCCCCTTGCTGTTACTACGATTGAATATGCCGCCTCATTCAGCCCTGCCAGCGGGGGATTCGGCTCCCTCGCGAATACGCAATGGCCGGACCTCCCGCTTGTACAGATCTCATCCATAACCGGCATCTGGGGAATAAGCTTTCTGATGAGCTGGTTTTCCTCGGTACTTGCCTGGGCCTGGTCGCATGATTTTTCGTGGGACCGTATACGGAAGGGAGTATGCATCTATGCCGTGGTTCTTGTTGCGGTCCTGATGTTCGGGGGACTCCGCCTGGCGTTTTATCAAAACGTCAGCAAACCGGTAATGGTAGCCGGTGTCACTACGCAGCGCCCGATAAAGCCGCATTTCATGGAATGGCTCAGAACGAGCAAGTGTCCTCCCGTTGAGGAAAGCATAGCCGAGCTGAAAGAAAAGACCGACCGCGCGGCTCTCACCGGCGCCCGGATCATTGTGTGGAATGAATACACGGCTCTTATCTCCAGCCAGGACGAGCCGCGCTATGTGCAGCGCGGTCAGGATCTTGCCCGGAAACACGGGATTTATCTTCTTCTGAGCGTCGCGGTGATGGGCAATAGTAAAAAGGTGGATAGCGACAACATCGCAGTGCTAATCGATCCCCGGGGGAAGGTGGTGTGGCGATACAGCAAGAGCCACCTCGCCTATGGTGTGGAATCGTTTTTCATGGTGCCGGGGAAAAAGGATATTCCCGTTGTTGACACGCCATACGGAAAGATAGCCGCGGTGATATGCTTTGACATGGACTTTCCCTCGTATATACGGCTGGCAGCAAAAAAGGGAGCTGACATCATGCTGGTACCTTCCAACGACTGGCGAGAAATAGCTCCCTGGCACACCTACATGGCCGGCTTTCGCGCTGTTGAAAACGGATTTACGGTTCTGCGTGTCACCGGCAACGGGTATACCGCCGCCTTTGACGCGGTTGGGCGGGTTCTCGCGGGAATGGATTATTTCACCACGGGATCGTATCTCATGTCCGCCGAAATACCGACACGGCGGGTGGCGACGGTGTACTCGATCGCCGGTGACTGGTTTGCCTGGTTCTGTATCGTGTCGCTCGTGGCGGTGTCCGTTTTTGCGGTGAGAAAGGGAAAGCAGTGTGGTTTGCAGCAATGATGATGACGGCGTGTTGCCCCTCCGGCTAATCCCGCAGGAGCACGACAGTCACGCCGTCTCCGCCCTCGCCGGATTCGCCCGGCCGCTGGCCTGCGGCGTAGGGGCTGTGCCTGAGGTTCGCGCGCACCGCCTCCTTCATCGCGCCGGTCCCGTGACCGTGGATTACCACGGCCGCGTCGATGCCGGCGCGCACCATCCGGTCGAGGTCCCGCTCCATGACGCGCAGCCCATCCTCCACGCGCCTGCCCCTGAGGTCGATGGTGTTGTACGCGGTCTGGATGACCGGCGGGATTTCGCCGTCCGCGCGCCAGGGCTCTTCCTTCGGCCGTTTGCGTTTTGCCCGCCGCGCGGGGCGGGACTCCTGCCGGGCCGGCCGGTACAGGTCGCCAAAGGCGAAGGTTGATCTGATGGAGCTGCCCAGGAGTACCGATGCCTGCCGCCGCGCCGCGTCGAGCGACTCGACCACGGCCTCCTGCTCGAGCGGCATCACGAAAACCGTGTCGCCCGCCCTGAGCGCGTCTGGATCGACGGGGATGTAGCGGTCCGGGTAGAGATTTCCCTTGCCGCGGCGCAGGTTATCGTGCACGGTGTCCTCAATGGTGCGGACCTCCTGCCGCGCGGTCCCGGCCTCCTTCATGTTCATGCGCTGGAGCGCGGCGATCCGCTCGATCACCAGGCGGCGGTATTCTTTCAGCTCGTTCAGGAATTCGATCCCCTCTTTCTGCCGGATCTCCTGCGCCCGCTTCTCCAGGAGCTTCATCAGGCCGTCGTATTCGCTCTTTTCCCTCTCGAGGCCCACCGCGATCCCATCGAGGCGCGTCTTTTTTTCATCGAGCTCCTGCTCGTACGCCTGGACCTTCTCCACCAGGGCCTCCATGCTGATCTCCCTGCTGTCGAGGAGCGCGCGCGCGCGGCATGCCACCGTATCGGGCAGGCCGTAATTTTTCGCGATCTCGATGGCATAGCTCACGCCCGGCAGGCCCGCGATGAGCCGGTAGGTGGGTCTCAGCGTTTCCATGTCAAACGAGACGGAGGCGTTGCGGAACCGCCCGTCTGCCGAAGGGAGATCTTTCAACTCGGAGTAGTGCGTGGTGACCACGATCCTGCTCCCGGTCTCAACGAGGGACTCGAGTATGGCCTGCGCCAGCGCGGCGCCCTGCCGGGGATTGGTCCCCACGATGATCTCGTCGATAATGACAAGCGTCCTCTCGTCTGCGGCGGCGAGCATCTCGTTGATTACCATGATCTGGCCTGAGAAGGTCGACAGGGACTGTGACAGGCTCTGGTCGTCGCCGATGTCGGCCAGGATCCGGGAATAGACGCCGATGCGCGAGTCGGGCCCGGCCGGGAGATGCAGGCCGAGCATCGCGAAAAGCACGCACAGGCCGATGGTCTTTAGGAGCACGGTCTTGCCGCCCGTGTTCGCGCCGGATATGATCAGACAGCGGAATGATTCGCCGAGGTCGATGTCGTTCGCCACCACCGTGTCCGGGGACATGAGGGAAAGGATCGGATGCCGGGCGCCGTACAGGACGATCTCTCCCGAATCCACGATTTCCGGCTCGGCCCCCCGTATGTCGATGCTGAAGCGGGCCGCGGCGGCCATGAGGTCGAGACCGGCGATTACGTCCAGGTTCCCGAGGAGCGGTCCGGCGTGCTCCGCGACCGCAGCAGAAAGGGCGCGCAGGATTTTCCAGGTCTCTGCCTGGAGCTCTTTTTCCAGCATGATCGCCCTGTTGTTCAGGGGCGTTATCTCGTGCGGCTCGATATAATAGGTGGCGCCGCTCGAGGATATGTCGTGAACCGTGCCCCTGACGCGCTCCTTCATCCCGGCCTTCACCAGGATGACATAGCGGTCGTTGCGGGTGGTGAATACCTTTTCCTGAAGCACTGACTCCATGCCCGGAGCGTGGATGATGCTGTTGATCTTTTTTTCCATCTCGAGCTTCGCGGCGCGAAGCTCGTCCCGCAGCCT
>JAFGJX010000050.1 GCA_016928865.1 Spirochaetota bacterium | reverse complement strand
CCTCTACTGCGCCGGCGCCCGGTACAGCTATGTTTTTTTCCGATGGGCCACGCGTCGATTTGTGGAGAAATACGCGCCCTCACAATCGGACAGTTGATCCGGGACCCTCTCTGCAACGCAATGCCGCCGCCCTCAATCCCGCTATTTCAGATCGTATCCGGCGATGATTTTCTCCCAGAGCGCGGGGAGGGCGGGATGGTCCGGTTCGAAGATTTTCGAATTTTTCCTGATATCGCGCCGGTCCCGCTCGATCCACGCGTAGAGCCTGGCGGCCGCGTCCCGGGCGTTATCCGCGCCGCGACACAGCGCGACGAGCTTCCGCATCTCATCCAGGGACAGAAAATTTCGGTAGTTGTTAAGGATGATAATATAATAGGTCTCGTCGCGGCCCTTTTCGATCTCGGCCAGTACGGTGCCGGTGCGCCCCCGCGCGGCGGCCGGTCTCCTGCTGTCTTTATAATCGGCAAGGACCCTCTCATTGTGGGCGAGGATCGCCGCGTCTTGCATGAGCTTTTTCAGGCTGTCGGCGGTGAGGGTCAATGTCATTGCCCGAATTTCATCGCGCAGCTGTTCCTCGAGGGACTTCTTCTTCGGTTTTGCGGGAAGCCTTTTTGCAGATGAAGATTTTTTTACCGCGGTCTTTCCGGCCCCGGCCGCTTTCGGTTTTTTCGACGCTTTTGACCCGCCGGATTTTGTCCCCATTGTCACACCCCCATCGGTTTCATTTTTTCTTATTTAATGACAACGGTTATCATACAGGGGCGGGAAATACAATCATTTTACCTGATGCGTCATGATGAGCGTTTCCGTGTCCGGCTTCACATGACGCCGGACACGGGCGGGGGGTCGTTACATCCCCCCCAGGATAAGCTCGTTCACGGTGCGGGAAACCTGCGTGGCCTCGTCATCGGAATAGTTGAGCGATTCATCGTTCATCTTGCCCATGCTGAGCATTCCGGATCCAGAGTAGACATATACATAGCAGGTATCGATGGAGCTGCCGCTCAGCGGCTCATACATGATCATCTTGTGGATGGTCCCGTCGTCATTGAATTCATAATGAAAATGCATGAGCGCCGTATCAAACTCGAAAAGCACATCCAGCCGTAATCCGAGTACGATGTCAAGGGTCTTTATGCCGTTCGTCTCGCCCCAGGTCAGATTCGAGTAGGATCCCCATGCCATTCTGTTGGTTGCTGCCTCGTCTTCATAGCTGTACATTGACTGCAGTATGCCATTTTCGTCATAATTGAATACATAGATGTTCTCGAAGGTGGTTTCGTCATCGGAATAATTGACGGCGCTCTCCATCTTGCCGGCCGCGTTATAGGTATAGCACGTTGTCTTTACCAGCACGTCATCCTCGGTTTCGAATTCCCCGTCGCCTCCCGCTTCATAGGTATAGGTCTTGGTTTTAAGGTTGTTCTCCACAATATAATCTGTCCGGGTGACCGGGGTGACGCCGAAATCGCTGTAACTGATCTGGCGGTAGGTCCCATCTTCCATCTTCTCTGTAACGAAATAACCGTACAGCGGATCAATAGTGTCGTCATTGGTCATCCACTCGCCGTCGGACCCCGCGTTAACAGTGGATGACATCTTTTGAAGCGCCCAGAACTGTGTGAGCAGGGGTGTTTGCTTGACATATGCCATCATGCTGTCCATGGCGCTGTCGGGATTGCTGATATACTGGGCTACGAATGTCAGGATGTTAAAGCCGGTGAAGTCAAGCTCAAGCTGAACGCCGCCGTACATTTCATACATCGATGTCATGTTCGGCTGAGAATTCTGAACCGTCATGTTCATGATCACCTGCTCGGACATGGCGATAACCTGATCTCCCATGTCGTAGGTGGTG
The DNA here is from genome assembly GCA_016928865.1 of Spirochaetota bacterium. Classification (GTDB taxonomy): domain Bacteria; phylum Spirochaetota; class UBA4802; order UBA4802; family UBA5550; genus RBG-16-49-21. The sequence goes on along the minus strand of JAFGJX010000050.1, from coordinate 25,384 downwards.
GATCTCATGACAATGGGCATGGTCGAGAGGCATCCGCCACCCATCATTATGGCGTCGGTTGGTATCTCTTCCTTGTCGTAATCCATGTCACAGGAAATGGTGCCTGCAGCTATCAGCAGTGTGATGATAAGGACGATTTTAATTCTTTTTATCATAATGGCAATCCTCTTTTTATGTTTAATCACTGACGCAATGTTGTAAAATGAATGATAAAAATCAATATTAATATTTTTATTTTTGACATTATAGTGCACTTTTCCGTCAAATAAATAATTTTTGTCCATGTTTAATCGCAGATCAATTCTTCCACAGAGGAGATGCGGGGCTCTTTATTCACCCCGACCCAGAGGTAGTCTATTCCGGCGTTTGATGCAGCGTCCCGGTCCGATACCGAGTCCCCCAGGTACAGGGCCTCCGCTTTTGATACGCCAAATTTTTCGATGCACTTCAGGAGCATCTCCGGATGTGGTTTCGGCTCAGCATCTATAGTCGATATCCTGAAATGGAACCACCGATCAAGGCCGAAATGGCTGAACAGCCGCTCGAGGGAGCGCCCCCGGTTGGTGGCGACGGCGAGAAAAAATGTTTTACTCAGGGCGCCAAGTACCCTTTTAAAGTCAAAGAGGGGATGGACATCCGGGATGAAGGGCGTGTAGTCGGTTGCCTGGCTGATCCGGAAGAGCCGGTCCGCCTCTTCCGGATCCGGAATGAGCTCATATATGAGCTGGCGGGTAGACATGTACACCACCTTTTTCCGGTCTTCCGGGCTGAGGGGAGGATATCCTCCCTGCTCGAGGCATCTGTTGAAGAAGTTCATATTGGCATCGTGGGAGTCCACGAGGACACCGTCACAATCGAATATGAGCAATCGTTTTTCAGCCAGTTTTGAGAGAGCCATCTGTATTCTTCCTTATCAAATATGGTGTATTGGCTATAATCGGGTGTCATTGTGTCATGTACATGGTATTTTTTGCAAAAAATTATGAAGATTTACAAAAAAATCCAAAAAAAAATTTATGATTTGTGCTGTCAATAAGATATTCAAAAAATAATTAATTCTTGACAAAAAAAGTCCAGCATAATATTTTTGCCTCTCCTAAAGGACGGGTACAGCGCGCTATTGGCCGATCTGATCAAAGCTCACGCGAAAATCAACCTCCATCTTGAGGTACTGAACCGCAGGGATGACGGGTACCACAATATTTTCAGTTTGATGGCCAGCGTGGCATTGCATGATCTTTTAAAACTTGAAGAGTGCGTCGTGCGCGAATCAACGGGCGGCATGGATATCGCCATAGCCGTGCGGAGCAGGGGCGGGGCTTACGCCGGGGTCATCGACGCCATTCCGGCGCATGAGAACCTGATTGCAAAGGCGGCGACCCTGTTCTTTGAGCGGATGAAGAAAAACGGGAAGGCGGTCTTTTCCATAGAAAAGAACATCCCTTCGGGCGCCGGCCTTGGCGGAGGAAGCGCCGATGCGGCTGCCGCGCTGAAGCTGCTCAATGCCCGGTACCGCGAATTCGCGGAAGATGAGCTGGCGGAGATCGGTACAAGGATAGGGGCGGACGTTCCCTTCTGTCTGAAGGGCGGTTTTGCGATATGCCGCGGAATTGGTGAGATCATCATGCCGCTTCCCGGTAAGCTGCGGTGTCACGTGCTGATCGTTAATAACGGCATTCATGTTGATACCGGCCAGGCCTATCGTTCGCTCGGAAGGAACGCGGAACCGGCGCCTGGCGGAGAATCGGCGATGGGGAAAACCACGCGGCTCCTGACCAGCGCAATACTCTCCGGCTCGCCAGGATCCCTCAGGGACACGGCGGTAAACGATTTCGAGGAACCGGTATTCCGCCGGCATCCGGAGATCGGGGGCCTGAAGGACAAGCTCTACGCTTTGGGCGCCGACTACGCGGTAATGACCGGTTCGGGCTCGAGCGTGGTGGCGCTGTTCGCGGCGGGCGACAGGGCGGAGGCGGCCCGGGAGCGGCTCGCGAAAGAGTACCGGGACGTTACGCTGACCGGTTTCGCATAACAGAATGGCGCCGTTTTATAAATGAGTATTCCTTCATGCATGCGACGGTATGAAGCATTGCTCATGTATAAAGGAAACATTGAGGTGTGGCCAAGCGGTAAGGCATCGGGTTTTGGTCCCGTGACCCCAGGTTCGAATCCTGGCACCTCAGATTACCGAGCAGGGAGCCGTACTATCGAAAACGTAACTTCAATTGTCCTGGCAGGCGGAAAGGGCGTTCGCATGAAGTCCGATCTGCCCAAGGTTCTCCATCCCTTCATGGGAAAACCGTTAATTGTCCATGTCCTGGACAATCTTCAGAAGGCCGGTGTCTCCGATATCCTGGTTGTTGTGGGGTATCGGGGAGAGATGGTGGTCGATGTGATCGGGGGCCGCGCGGGCCATGTGTGGCAGCGCGAGCAGCTCGGCACGGGACACGCGGTGATGCAGGCGGAACAAGCGCTGGCAGATTTCAGCGGAAAGGTGATCATCGCCTGCGGTGATGTTCCGTGCATCAGGCCGGAAACCTTCCGTGCGCTTGTCGCTGAAGCCGAACGAGACGGCGTGATGGCGGCGGTTCTGACCATGGTGCCGGAAACCCCCTTCGGCTACGGCCGGATCATCAAGGACGGGAAGGGCCGCTTTCTCCGCATCGTTGAAGAGAAGGACGCGGCCCCCGAGGAGAAGAAGATACGGGAAGTGAATTCCGGCACCTATGTCTTCGATAAAAGGCTGCTGTTCGAAGGACTGCGTCACATCAACACGGACAACGCCCAGGGGGAGTATTATCTGCCCGACGCGCTGCAGCATGTCATGGCTTCAGGATTTACGGTCGGCACCATGCTCATGGAAGACCCGGTTGAAGGAAGCGGCGTGAACACCAGCGAGGAGCTGGCGCGACTGGAAGGATATTGCAGAACAATGACCAGAGGATAAATCAGAATGGGTGACAGTCTACTCAAGTTATTTTCCGGATCGTCAAATCCGGGGCTTGCCAGGGAGATAGCGGACTATCTGGATATCGGGCTTTCCAAGGTTGAGTTGAACCGCTTTAAGGACGGCGAGATATCGGTCAAGATAAAGGAGAATGTCAGGGGACATGACGTGTTCATCATACAGTCCACCTGCAGTCCGACCAACGACCACGTCATAGAGCTGCTGCTGATGATGGACGCCGCACACCGGGCGTCAGCCGGGAGGATCACGGCGGTCATCCCCTATTTCGGATACGCGCGGCAGGACCGCAAGGTGGAGCCACGGGTCCCGATTTCGTCAAAGGTAATGGCCAATATCATTACGGTGGCGGGCGCTGACCGGATCCTGACCATGGAGCTGCATGCCGAGCAGATCCAGGGGTTTTTCGACATACCGGTGGACAACCTTTACTCGAAGCCGGTCGCGATTGAGTATATTAAACGGCTGGGCCTGAAGGACGTGGTCATGGTCTCACCCGACTCGGGCGGTGCCGAGCGCGCCCGGTCTTACGCTAAAAACATAAACGCCGGCCTGGCCATCATCGACAAACGGCGGCCCGAGCCGAACGTTGCTGAAATACAGTATGTTATCGGCGATGTGAACGGGAAGAATTGTATCCTGGTGGACGACATGGTCGATACCGGGGGCTCGATCTCGAAGGCGGCAGGGGCTCTCCGGGACCAGGGCGCGAAGGACGTCTACTGTCTCTTCACGCACCCGGTTCTGTCGGGCGATGCCATCGATAAAATGGAGTCAGCCGGATTCAAGGAGATCATTTTTACCAATACGATACCGTATCGCCCTTCGCGGGAGATGAAGGGGATGAAGATATTGTCGATCGCCCCGCTCTTTGGCGAGGCGATACGAAGGATCCATAACGGGGAATCGGTAAGTTCCCTGTTCGTATAAACCGGCGGCCGCCCGCATGAATTGAACGTGGTGCCGTCAGCATACTATCTGGAAAAATACAACAAGAGGATAATCATGGAAGCGAAAAGTCTGACAATTGAACCGAGGACCGATCTGGGGAAAAACGCCTGCAACAGGATACGGAGCAATGGATTCATTCCCGCGGTCCTCTATTCGCATGGAGAGAGCGAAGTGGTACAGATCCCCCGGAAGGAATTTTTCAAGCTGTTCAAGGGGAGGATCTCCGAGAGCGTGATATTTGACATACAGAGCAAAGAGCAAAAAGACGCGGACAGGATGGCCTACGTCAAGGACTACCAGATGGACCCGATCTCCGGGGAAATCCTGCACGTGGACCTGTTCCGCGTGACAAGGGGCGAGAAGATACATACCCATGTGCCCCTGGAATTTGTCGGGACGCCAAAAGGGGTCAAGATGGGCGGCATTCTTGAAATCGAAATCAGGGGAGTCGAGGTCGAGTGTCTGCCGAGAGACCTTCCGGAAAGGATTCAGATCGATGTCTCCGAAATGGAGATCGGGGATTCGTTCCACGTGAGTAACGTGGCGCTGGCCGAAGGGGTCAGGATCATGGGAAACCCGGATTCTACGATAGCGTCGGTCCATGTGCCCAAGGTCGTGGTCGAGAAGGTTGAGGAGGCCGCGGCGGTTGAAGGCGAAGCGGCGGCGGAAGGAGAGGCCAAGGAGCCCAAAAAGGCCGCCGAAGGGGAGGAAAAATCAGAGAAAGGAAAAGAAAAATAATTTCGTATTTATTCGATTACTGCACCCGGCCGGTGGGCCGAGATTATGGTACGTAAGGGAGCGGCAGTATTGAAATTAATTGTTGGTTTCGGAAATCCTGGCGAAAAATTTGCGAATAACAGGCAGAACATCGGCTTCAAGGTTATAGACATAATCGGGAACAATGAGAACATCGATGTCCGGATCAAGAAGAAAAAGTCGGTCATCGGCAGGGGAAAAATACTCGGGACCGATGTTGTTCTCCTTAAGCCGCAGACATTTGTGAACCTGATCGGGGAATCCGTCCTGTATATAGCGTCCTTCCTGCGAATCAATGTCAGGGACATCATCTGCATCGTCGAGGATTCCTCTCTGAAGCTGGGTGACATGCGGGTGGACTACCTTTTTTCGAGCGTTGAACACGCGGGTATCGAATCCATGACCCGCGCCCTCAAGTCGGAGCGGTTTGCAAAGATCAGAGTCGGCATAGGGACCCCGCCCAAAGGCGTCACCATGGAAGATTACCTGCTCCAGGATTTCACCGACGATGAAAACCTGATCCTCATCGACGTCCTGAATAAGACCGAAAAGGTCGTTAACATGCTTATTACCACTTCAATAGAGGAAGTCCAGGAAAAGTACAATCCCGAGGGGGCCGTCAAGATCAAGAAGAGAAAGGTAAAGGCCGTTCACATCGATCATAGAAAAAAGCGGTGATCTTCAAACCAACCGGGTCCCCAAATTATCACAATTGTTCTTGACTTAATTGTTTATCCATGCACAATTTCCTCCATACGTCCGTGTAAAAAGATTTATAATAGATTTGTTGCGATGCTGAATTTTCGAAGGGGGTCAAAGGGGCGAAGCCCCTATAAAGCTCCCCGCCGGAGTTTCCCGGCGAGCGCGAGACGCAGTTTCGCAACAAGTCTAATCTATTAAAAAATGGAGATGCCAGCGATGAGAAAGGGACTGTTCCTGATTATGTCATGTGCCATGTCGATTCTCTGTATTTCGGCATTCGCTCAATCCTACAAATACGACTATCATCCCGCCTACGGACCGGCGCCGCTGGGGGGGAGCCCGAAATCGATAGCAAAACAGCTCAGCTATGATAACTTCAGGTCCATAAAACTTCTCAATACTGCGGTCATGAACTATGGCGGCGGCGAGGCTGAAATCGACAGGCTGATTGACCAATATGCCGAGGCAAGCGCGCTCTATTTTCAGAACAAGATGATGGAGTCAGCGAAGGCGTTCAAGGAAAATCAGGCCGCAATAATGACCGTGACCAAGAAGCTGGCGGAGAAGTATCATCAGGACACGTCGGCCATTCTCAAGGACAGCATGAACATGAGCATACGCGCCAAGATCAAGATGCAGATCAAGGGGAACAGCGAGGGGCGCTTCCACATGGATAAATTTCTTGAACGGGGTCAGGCGGGCGTGCTGAAGGCCAATGATTACTACGATCGCTATAAGGACGCCAAGTCCGTATCGGCCATGGACCTGATTACCGCGATCTACTATTACCGCGGCGCAAAAGACAGCCTGTTTCAGATGATGAAGGTCATGGCCGTCGAACAGAGCAGGGTGCAGGCGGAGGCCGAGGCAAGCACCATGGTGGCCCGGAAAGAGATACGGCGCTCCGAAAAGGAAGCGGTGATGCGCCAAAAGGAAGAGCAGAAGACAAAAGAGCTGCAGTCACGGTATCTGGATAAATACACAAAGGACATGACGGACAATAAAAATATCGTGTATGAATCGCGCGAAAAGGAGAAATAGCGCCGGATCCGCGATCCTATTTTTTCTGCTCGGCGAGCGTTTTGTCTTTTTTCAACACCCTGAGGGCCAGAAGCCGGATGGCTGTATTATGATGGACGAGAAGGTCAATGACCTTCTCTCTTGTTTTCTGGTCAAGGCGGTAACCATCGAGCGCCGTCAGCGTCGCCTCCAGCATCGAATAATCGAACTCGCCGCACGCCTGGAATCGCCCGGTTATGGCCTGGTAGAGAAGGGGGTCCCTGGTTTTCAGTTCCCTGAATGTCGTCAACGCCACGCTCGAGCTGGGGTCTTTCATCAGCCTGATGATCGTGGGAATGCACTTCTTGCGTATGATCGCGTCATCCATCGCCAGGATGCCCCGGATCGACTCCTCCCTGATAAGCCAGTCATTGCTGCGGGTTCCCTTTATATACACGTCGGCAGCGGACGGGTCCTCCGCACTCCCTTTTACAGTTCGGAGCGCCCGCAGCGAGTACCACCGGACATTCTTCTCCTTCTCGTCTGACGCGATCTTTTTTATTGTGTCGAGCGCACCTTTATTCCCGATCTTTGCGAGCCCTTCCACCGCCTCGCGTCTCACGGCGGAGGAGAGATCGTTTGACGCGACCATGAGGGTGCCGATGACCAGGTCGTTCTTGTCCTTGCCGTAGTAGTTAACGATTTCGTGGACGGCGTCACGGCGGTCCATCCAGTTGCCAAGCGCATATTTTTTGGCCGCGCTCCTCTGCTTCTGTGTCCGCACCAGATCGCTTTTCCTGAGCGTGGCGCATCCGGTGTAGCCCGTGGCCAGAAGAGCAAGGATGAGGCAATAAGCCGTGATGCTCAATCCCGCGCTGCGAGGTGAAAGGGGGTTCGGCCGGATGAAAGCAGCCGCGACCATGGGACATCAGTCCGCGGGGACCGGCGCCTGTTCCCTGCCAAGTATCTGATACTGGGTGAGGAATTTGCCGGTCCGCAGGATATAGTAACGCGTCTCGATGAAGGGGGTGAATTCGGTAAAATAATCCATGTCCGCGGTCCCCATGTTATCGATCCACTTGTTGACGTTCCCCGCGCCGGCGTTATAGGCCGCCACCACATAGGGAAAGTTGCCGTCATACATTCCGATGAGCCATGATATATATTTCGCGCCGAATTGAATTGAGGTGCAGGGGTCTGTGAGGTCGTAGTGATCAATTTTTAGCTCGCGGGCGAGCCCCCGGGCCGTCGCCGGCATGAGCTGCATGAGGCCCGTGGCGCCGGCCGAGGAAACTGCCCGGTGATTGAAGAGGGATTCGGCCTTCATCACGGAATAGAGCACTTCCGGTTTAACCGAGAAGACGCGGCCGTAGCTCTGCACGCATTGGCGGAAGGGCTCGGGGAAAAGGGCCGCGACTGATCGTTCCGGCATCAGCGCGATATTTTCCTTGATCCTGTAAAGCTTTAACAGCTCGAGGAACGAATAGACCTCGTGGTGCGCATGGGAATATTTTCTGCCGTAATGCGCGAGTGCGATATGCCGATCCCTGCGGGCACCGGCGGATTTCGGGAGAAGGGCTAGCTCGCGGGAAATGCCGGCGTCATAGCCGATGATGAAGTATTTTTCAATATCAGTCAGGGCTCCGCCGTATCCGGATGAGATTTTCATCCTGTCGATCGCTTGTTCCAGGTCGTTATAGCGCCCGATATCCGGCGCGCCAAGATCGGCAATGCGGATATCCCGTTTTTGCATCGATCGTTCCCTGATGAAAAGGAGAAAATGGAAATAGAGCGCGGCTGTCATGTTTTTATCGGAGCCCGCCTTTTTGTATCCTTCGAGCAGCGCGGATTCAGTTTGGTTCTCGGCCGACTGCTTCATGAGGAGCCAGGTGTAGGGTGAATCGGGGTTGAATCGTGCGATATCCTGAGCCGTTTTCAACGCACGGTCATTTTCACCCGCATCAGCATAGAGCTTGTGGAGCCAGAACCTGCATTCATCTGAATGGCTCCCTTCCGGGAAGCTGCTCACTGCTTCCTCGAGGCAGGCGCGCGCCCGTGTGGCGTTCCTGTCCCGTATCAGGGCCCTGCCCAGGAGCCAGAGCAGGTGCCCGGCGCGGTCGTCCGAATACCTGTCTTTGTATGCGATGATCTTCTGATCGAAGCCGGCCATCTTCCGCTCTTCCATAAAGCGCGCCGTGCGGTAAAGGGCTTCCTGTGCGTGTGGCTCGCTCCCTGCGATGATGATGGAATCATAGTGAACCAGGGCCCTGTTCCTGTCCCCCATTGACCAGAGCTCGTCAGCATAGGCGGCAATGAGAGCGGTAGTGAGCTCGGCATCTAGCTGATGCTCGTGCAGTATCCGCTCCACATCATTATTCCGTTTTTCACGGGCGAGCGACCTGACCAGGAACGAGAGGGTGTCCGTTTTCTCCCCGGGGCCTGGTTTCATCTCTTCCAGCATGGCCGCCGCATCCGCATAGCGTTTGGAAAAATAGAGGGCCCGGGAGAGAAGAAGGCTCTCGGCGGAGGTCAGGGCTCGCACGTTTTTTTTAACGAGAACATGGGAGAGTCCGGCCGCTGACGCAGACTGCCAGCTCCGGGGATTTTCCTTCAGAACCGAGAGGTAGCTGTTCAGGGCTCCGGCAAGGTCCTGTTTTTTTTCGAAGACAGAACCTATCCGGAGAAGGATGAGGGACCGGGAAGAGCGGTCGTCGTATCGTTCAAGGAGTCTTCTCAGTACCGAGAGGGATTCATCATAATTTTTAAGCTCGTCAAGCGACCTGGCTTTCAGGATCTGTCCGTTCCGATAGAGCGCGCTGCGGTCACGCGACATGAGTTCAATGAACTTGATCACGTACGCGTGTTCGCCATAGCGTGAAAAAAGGTCAGCGATTTCGTAGACCGCGTCGTTATAATAGGGTGATTTCAGGTGGAATCCGTTCACGAGCTGGTAAACCGGCTGCGGGAAGAGGCGAACCCCGAGGTCGCGGTGACTGGTAAAACAGCTGTTGGCGAAATTACGCATGGCGTCCTTGTACCGCGCTTCCTTCTTGTAGGCAACGCCGAGCATAAAGTGTTCCGCATATCCCTTCCGGCTTTTTTCGAGCGCTTCGATGACATCGGAGGGAGGAGCGGTGAATCCGATCGTTGAAAGGCCTTTGCCGCTCACCGCCGGCGAGCTGCAGGAGATGAGAAATATGGAAATGGCAATACATGCGTTTCGCGGGTTCATCTGCGTCTCACTGTAATTTCAGGTATTCTTCGTATTCCTTGATCTCGTAAAGCCGGGGGTTGTCCCAGGTTCTGTCGAAGATGGACTTTTCGTCTTTTGACTTGTAGTAATTGTCGGTGTGAACCAGGAGATGGTATTCCCTGCGGTCCTCGGCCGAAGCCCGGCTGATGAGCTCCGCGAGCTCCTCGTAGCTGGAGTGGCCGAATTCCTTCTTTTTTTCTTGGGAAAATTTAGTTTCGAGGAGTGCGAAAAGCGCGTATCGCTTGCCGTGCTTGACTTTTTTAATCGCCTTGGAGTAGCGGTAAAGGCGCATTGAATAGAGGCGCTCCTGGAAATTGTCCGCCATCATCATGTCTATGCGTGCGTCCTCGGCGTCACGGTACCCGAGGTGCAGGTAGTGGCGCGCCAGGTGCAGGTTTGATTTCACCACGCCGGGGGCGAAGCTGTTGAGGAGGCGCTTTGCCTCGCGGATGTCCCTGCCCAGGGTCTTCTGGTACAGGTCGATCAGTATTTTCTGCGCCTTCCGTATCTCTTCCCATGATTCCCCGAAGAGGAATTTCATATACAGGGTCTGCGCTATGATGTCCCGCTGGATGGCCTCCTCGAATGCCTTTTTTTCGTCGTCGGTCCCCAGATTGGTTATCGAGGTGTTTATAAAGTAGAAAAAATACCGGTTGTCCTTGAGGCCTTTTTCGGCGTTTCTCTGCTTGCCTGCGCTCAGACTCGACCGTGTCCGCTGGGAGTAAAGGGGCGGGCTGAACGCGATGATCGTACACAGGAGGATGGGGACCAGGATATGACGTCGTGCTCGTGGTTTCATAGCTCGTATCTGATATGCGGATGCCCGGTCAGTGATCGGGCCCGGCAGCACCGGGTGACGCGTCAGAGTTTGAATAGCATCCCTTCGGTGGCGATATGTATCTTTGTCGTTTCGTTTGTGCAATTCTCACCATGCTCGATGGCCGCAACGTAGTTTTCATGGAGCTTCTCATCCATATAAGCGGGTTCGTGGTGAGTTAAAACGAGATTTTTGACCTTCCAGCGGAGGCCGCAATTCACCGCCATGGTGTAGCTGGTGTGCCCCCAGTCGAACTTCATGAAAGACTCGTCCAGCGTGTACTGCGAGTCGATGACGAGCAGGTCGGCGAACTGGAAAAAATCATAGACCGCGTCATGGCCATTTTCGAATATTTCGCCGGTAAACTCTGAATCCGTGGCGAAGATAAAGGTTTTTCCCGCCTGCTTGAATCGGTATGCAAAGCTTCCCCCGGGGTGCTTCAGGGGGAATAAATCGACCACGAGATCGTCTTCCAGCTGGAGCGGCTTCCGCGCCCTGGCGTCCAGCAGGACGTACTCCTTTGTCGATTCGGTGCCTTCGAAGGTTGCGGGGAAATACGGGGCCCGCATCTGGTCGGCCAGATATTTTTTCTGGTCCTTGTAGGGAGAGTAAAACCTGAGGATATTCCCTTTAATATACAGCGGCGTAAAGAAGGGAAGTCCCTGTATATGGTCCCAGTGGTAGTGGGTCATGAAAATATCGACAATGCCCCTTCCCTTTCCGCAGTCCCCCTTCATGAGATGATATCCGAGCAGGCGTATGCCGGAACCGCAGTCGATTACGTATATCTTGCCGCTGTTGGATCGTACGCTGACGCAGGTCGTGTTGCCGCCGTAGACATATTTCAGATGGTCCGGCAGAGTGTTGATGAATTGCTGGATATCGGAAGAGCTGTCAAGACCGGCCTGAATGGCGTGTTCAATGATTCTCTGTATTTTTCTTGAATATTCGGTATTTGTCGTTGGAGATGGAAGAGAACCTCTCACCCCCCACAGTTTAATCTGCATGAACTGGTCCCTTTTTACAGAATTGAGCCCGTATCGCTCGCCGCGGTCTGCCGCCGCTATATTATTCTTCGGATTATTGCAAACTATTCGAGCGTAAATAACATGCTGTATGGAAATAAAAAAAATTTCAATCAAAATACTGATCGGCCGGTTAAAAAGCGCCTGTTTGACCGCGCCGGTTTTAGTTACCGGCGCGGCGGCATTTTCCCCCGACCATGACAGGGGGGATCCAGATTTGTGTATCGGTTATTCGTATACCTTTTCATCCGATTGAGTGGCATTGGCAGCGTCGTCTTCTACATCCCGAACCGGTTCCTTTGACAGCACCTTTTCGTACTCCTTATACCATTCGTTCTGTATTATCATCTCCATGATCTCATTGGTGCCGACCCATATCATGCTGAGGCGGATGTCGCGGACAATCCGCTCCAGGGGAAAGATGTTGGTGTAGCCGATCCCGCCGACCGCCTGCATACAGTTGTTCGCGATGTCCCAGGCCGCTTCGGTGACGAATTTCTTCGACTGCGATACCATTCTCCGGACGCGTCCCGGGTGTACGCTTCCCGAATCGACGGCCAGGCAGGTGGTGTAGACCATCGAACGCGCCGCGTCGAGAGCCAGGACGCAATCGGCAACCTTGAATCCGACGGCCTGGTAGTTTTTAATCGGCTGGCCGAACGCCTTTCGCCGGGAGGTGTACCGTGTCGCGATCTCGATTGCGGGGCGCACCGAGCCGATGGTCATCGCGGCGGTACCCAGGCGCTCGGGGATCATCATCCGGACGAACACGTCGAATCCGCCGTTGATGCCGTTCAGGGCGTAGCGCTCGGGAACGCGCACATCGTTGAAGATGACCCTTCCGGCCCCGCCGCCGCGGACCCCCATAAGTCCGTAGATGTATTTTGACTCAACTCCCGCTGTGCGGGGCACCATGAATGCCGTCATGCGGCGGTGCGGGGGGCCCGCCGGATCGGTGACTGCGTACACGAGAAACCAGTCGGCGCCCTCGGCCCCGACGATGAAGCGTTTCTGGCCGTTGATGATCCAGTCGTCGCCGTCTTTCTTTGCGACCGTCGTGGCGCCGAAAAAGTCGGAGCCGCCGCGCGGTTCCGTCAGCCCTTCCGCCGCGTAAACCTCGCCCCTGAGGAGCGGAACAACGACTTCCTGCTTCAACTCTTCAGTGCCGAAAAGCATGATCGCCTCGCATACGATATCCGCGCCGACGCCCCAGAGGCAGGCGAGAGAATAGCTCGCGACGCCGATCTCCTCGGCCACGATTGAATCGTCGACCCACGTGAGACCGCGCCCGCCGTACTCTTTTGGCAGGCGGATGCCGAGGAGATTGCGCCTTCCCGCTTCACGCAGATATTCATGAGGAAACTGTATCTGCTCCGCGTCCATGGCAAGGATCATCTCCTTTGGCACCCAGCGCGTGAAATCGCGGGCTTCGTCGCGTAGTTTTTTTTGTTCCGGAGTCATGGTAAAATCAAACATGGTTAACCTCCTTCTGGGATTTTATATCACTCTTTTTTCGACAATTCCCGTCTCCTCCTGAGAAGCGTGCGCTTCAATGCCAGGAGGTCAGATTGAAACAGGTCAAGCTCGCTTTTCTGCCTGGCGATATCGTTCATCTTCTGTTCAATATACCAGAGGCTTGTGCTGATCTGGCTTTTTTCGTTTATGTCTTCATCGGCCATGCCGATCATTTCCGCGATCTGGTCCAGGGTGGCGCCAAACCGTTTGCCGCGAAGGATCAGCTTCAGGCGGGCGCGGTTGTGCCTGGTATAAAAACGCTGGTTCCCCGGGGTCCGCTCCGGCATGATGAGTCCTTTCTTCTCGTAATAGCGGATAGCGGAAGGCTTGATCTGCAGTTCCGCGGCGAGCTCCGAGATGGTGAAGCGGTCTTTTTCCATGGCGTAGATACTTAAACTTAAAGTTAACTTTAATTAATGGCAGGGCGCCTTATACTGTCAAGCTCTTTCTCTGGAAAAAGACGAGGCGCGGACGCTTCGGTCGCGTTTCCGGAAAATGCGGTCCGGCAGATGGAGACCGTTTCCGGTTAATTTAAATTCAGGTTTTCTCATTCAATGAGCATGGTCGCCGCGGCCTCTATGCGCGAGCGGATAGACCGTGCGCCGGAAAAACGGTGTTCATAATTGAGGGACAGCCTGCACCAGTCGCATTGCGTTGAAACACGGCACGCGATGCTGTCGGATGTGGAGTCAATGCTGGACATGCGCGTCATCGAGTCCCGAAAAGCGGACCGCGATGTATATACGGGGTTCCCGGGAGCGATATAGTAGCGCGCGTAGCGCAGGACGATACGAAAGTAGCGCAGCATGCACAGCGTGAGCCCCGACCTTATCGAACCCGAGTAGCGCGAACGTCCCTTGCGGCGAAGGGAGCCGCCCGCTCTGATGCGAATCGATCCCATGATGAACAGCTCCGCCGAGGATTTCAGCTGGAGGCTCCGCTGGCGGCCGCGCGTCCTGTCCTCCTCGAGGTGGCTGAACGAGGCGGAAAAAGACCCCTTCCCCGGAACGCGGTACTTGAGGAACGCGTCTTCCCGTATCGACGAAGGCCGGTAGCGTTCGTATCCGGTTGTGGCGATCTTTTTTTCAGCGTAGCAGCCGCATCCGAGCGTCAGGCGGCGCGCGGGGCGCAGACCGAAATCGGCCTTGAAGGAAGACTCCGCGCGGCTGTTGCCGGCCGCGTAGGGAGCGTAGAAATTGCTGCCGCAGTGCTTGCCGGTGAACGACAGGGCGCATCCCTGATGCGTGAATTTCAATCCGTACAACAGGCCGATGTCGCTTTTTCTTCTCCGCTGACGGGCCGCGGTTGCGGAAACAATGTTCGGACGGGCAATTTCGATGAATATTTCGATGGCCCTGTCGCGGTAGCGTGCGAAGATCCCGTATGCGTATGCCGCTTTCGCCGCTTCGGGGAGTCCCCGGTCGCCATAATCCCAGAGCAGGCGGCCGGCACAGGCGCGCGATATTGTCGTCCGGATGAAATACGCCTGGAGCGTCAGGCGGCCGCAGATCCGCATCAGTGCCATGCAGCCCGAATCGCTGATTTCTGCCGGTTCGGAATAACGGTAATCCTTCCGTGTCCTCTGAAGTATGGCATTGAACGAGCTTCCCGTTGCATCGCGGAGGTAAATGTCGTTCCTGACAAAGCGGGTCCTGAAGGAGTAGAAACCCGTGAGGGAGATTGACAGGCGTTCAAATGATGTGACCGGTCCCGCGGCGATTCCACGGAATGCGTGAAGCGGACTGCCGGCCCGGCAGGGCGTAAATGGCGCGCCGTCGCTTACAATCGTGCTTCTCACGAAGGCATCAGGCACGTCCGCCCTCTTTCTGCCCACAGCAAGCCCTGCACCGAAATTGAGGTAATAGTTGCCAAGAATGCACTCGAAATTGGGGGACATTCCGCGCATGTCAATGTACCAGGTGAAGCGGTTTTCTTTTTTATCGCTGATGTGAACATGGGTGAGATTCGCGGAGTTTTTCCCGAAAGTCACGGTCGTCGAGTCCCTGACAAACCGTATCTCGTTATCATCATAATCCAGCGCGTCCTGCCCGTATTCGGCTTTGATAACGAGGCGGGTGTCGTGCGGACCCTGGTGCCGGGCATGCACCGGGAACCAGAGGGACAGGACCGCCAGCATCAGAGCGGCGCGGCGCATAGTTCCAGTGCCTGTTTCTTTTTGCCCGGATCGGGCCACTGCATGGCATTGATCCGCTCGGTAAGCGCCTTTTTCTGACCCAGGGCCGCCATGTCTGAAAGCTCGATCGCGGTGGACGGGGGCAGGCCGAGCGCTATGAGTCGTTTAAACAGCGCTTTCTGGGCCTTCTCGCGAAGGGCGCGGACGCGGTAATCATTGCCCGCTGCCGTTTCGTCAGGAACGAGTCCGGTGGCGTGCTCCAGCAGGCGGTCGATTTCGCGTTCGGACATGCCCATCTGGACGAGGCCTTTTCGCGACAGGGGGCCGATGGCGTTCCGGTATTTCATGATTCGCCCGGCCATCGCGCTGTCAAGACCGGGGATCGATTCAAGGGCTTCCATGCCGCATCTGTTGATGTCTGTCTTGACCGGTGTGCGCCTGCCGCGTATGCGGGAAAAAAGGTCTCCGTATGAGAGTGATTCAATCGTTATCGCCGAGGCGGCGAGGGTGACGCCCACCGAATGAGTGAAACCGAGATGGGGATGATATTTCAGGCCGTACGACGCTGCCATGTATTTATAAACGAAGGAAAGGGCTGCGGAGAATGTCCCGGCTTCACGGGCGTATCCGACCCTGACTGAAAAATATTTCAGGACGTTTGCCGCGGCGGACACGCAGTGCACGTATCCGTTCGCGGTGCTGACGCAATTATATGCGAGCGTGAGCCCCCGGAAAGGCTTGAGGGCGGCGCCGGCGCTCCAGTCAGGGGGAAGAAGATCGCGTCGCTTTTTAATGAAGAGGGATCCGATGTTTTCCTGGCGGAAGGCCAGGTCAATCCACCTGGCGGGCGATATCAAGAGAGAGCATTCGCCGTCGACAAGATGGATGGTGCGTGATACCTCCACCGTGTTAATTGCAAGGTTGTAATAGCGGACGCTGGCGCCGGCCGCGACGTACCTGACAGGCATGTATCCCAGGCTTGCCTCGGCCGTGTTTTCAGCATATTCTTCGATGCCGGTGCGGCACCAGACGGCCCGGATGCCGACTCCTTTCGTTCCATAGCCGGCCCGCAGGGTCGTTGAATAGCAATCGGATAGGGTATAGGGCATGCTTCCCGAAACATGCAGGTAAGGGTATCTGATATGCGGCAGGTACGCGGGATTCGAAATAGAGTCGGGCAGTGATGCGTCGCCGACCGCCTGCATGAACGGGAAGAGCGCTGCGGGCGGGGCCTCGCGGTAATCAAACGCGCAGAAGGCGGTCCGGGCCATGATCAGTAACAGCGCGATCTTCATCACCGGTACCGGCTCACGATGATATAAATCGTCTCTTCCTGAGATAAGCGCAGGGTCGGGGCCACAGCCTCGATTTTGCACAGGTACAGGCCGGTTCTGACGGTCCGACGCTGGTAGAGCGGGTTCCAGAAGAGTTTCGCGAGGCCAGGTTTTATCGGGATGGCGATCGGTGATTCGTGAATAAGCATGCCGTTCAGAGCAAAGACACGAAGCTTCATGCAGCAGGGTACGAACACGAACAGCGGGATCGTGCCGCTCCCGAACAGCATGTGGCCTGGTATAAAGGTTATTTTTTTCCTGAGGGATTTAAAGAGCCGTTTTCCCATGAAAAGCGGTGTCGCGATGTTGGGCCTGCCGGGCGTCTGAAAGGGCGTGGCAGACCAGTCAGCGGCGGTGTTGGTGTCGGGCCCGCTTTTCCGTGAGACGCCGGCATGCGACGAAAGGCCTTCAGCCCCGATAAACACCGCGCAGTCCTGGACGTTTTCGCCGTCATGAGGCTGCCATTCGTTATGCGACTGAGCGGATGCGACGTATGACGAAGTGGTGTCGTTCGGAGAACCGTCGCGGTTGGAATAAAAGACGAAATCGATGATGCCCCCGTTGGACGGGTCATCGTCGGTATCGATGGCCACCACGGCTTCGGTGTTCCAGAGGCTTGCCGTATAGTTGCCGCAGTATACGTCAATGTACCCGTTGCCATTCGTGTCTCCGGTCAGGTCGGTTTCATCAGGGAAATCGGTATTGGCGCAATGGACGACGACAAAACGGTCGTCATACGGCGTTTCAGGCCGGTCATAGCTGTATATGCTGACCGGGTCGGCGGAGAGGGGCTCGTTGACGCCGTAGTACATGGTCACGTAGAGCTGAGAGATGTCCCTCTTTTCCTTCACGGGACTGCTCAGAACGAGCTCTACCCAGTCGTCAGACGTGTTGGTCGCGAATTCACTGATCAGGAGCGCGGCGTGAAGCCGTACCCCGGAGACCAGAAACGCGGCGGCAAGAGTCAGGCTAATCAGTATGTTCCGCATGGCGCCTCCTTATCCCGGTAAACGAACGGGAGACGCCGATGGAAAAAAAATATTGGTCAGAGGATAAAATTATTTGAGAAGGGGAATTATTGATGGGGAAAGCGCCCTGATTTATACATCATCCGGCATAAAAAAATATTGGACAATTAACGTTAAATAGATGCAGATTGTACAATATGCTGACTCTGCCGGCGCCGTATCAGGCTGGTATGATATTGTGAGGTGCCCTATGGCCACTAACGAAGACCGCTTTTTTAATGAGGACCTGTATGTTTTAAAGCCCGGGGAATATCATGCCACGGCTGACAATGGCATCCTCGGAACCGTTACCGGCTCAAGCGTGGTTGTGTGCCTGTATGACCGGGAGCGGGGTATCGGCGGAATGTGCCACTTCATCGTACCGGGGACCATCGGCACAAAAGGGATACTGTTTGATGATATTGCCCGCTCCGGCGTGACGAACATGGAGCTGCTTATGGGGGAGATCGTCAAGCTGGGCGGAGACCGGAGGCAGCTCAAGGCGAAGGTGTACGGCTCGGGCGAGGTCGGCGTGGAAGACAGCCGTATCGGCGATATTCTGAAGGGAAACCTGCAGTTTATAGAGCAATACTTCAAGATTGAAAAGATACAGATTGAGGAACAGGACCTGGGAGGAACATCGCGTAAAAAAATATTTTTTGAGCCAAAAACCGGCGTGGTGCGTAAAGAGGAGATCAGCCCCGAGGATGCGGCGCTCTTCGTCAGGCTTGAAAAAGAATATATCGACCTGGTATTTAAGAACAAAGATAAAACCGGCGATGTCCACATGTTTTGACGGCCGGAGGACGATATCATCCGTACAACCTCCTGCCGGACGGCTCAATACGGGTAGATTTACTATAAATGGCAGCTCAAACTTTTATCGGAGCCCCCACCAGCAGGTCAACATATGCGTCCCCGAATGCATGCTTGAATTCATTGAGTGCCCAGTCGGAGCTGTCATGAGCCGAGAGGGAGACAAGCTTCACGCCCGCGTCTGATATGGCGCCAATTGCTTCGCGAACATCGTTTTCATTGATGCCGTTCCATGGCATCCGGTCGGACCCGACGAGTGACTGGCCGTTTATGGGGCCTACCATGATGCGGCCCCCATGGACGGGGAAATGCAATCCCCCGATAATTCCATATATAGGGATATCAAAAAGCTGCCTGGCCCGCTCGATTACCCGCTGAATTGTCTGGTGACCGCACCCGATGATCAGGACGATCCCCTTGCCGGCCACGTTAACCGCCAGGGCCTGCTCTTCGGTATACCCCATGAGGTAGAGCGCCCGGGGGATGCTGCCGATGCTATATACCCCGGGCGCGATACGCACCGGATCGAGAGAAACGCGGACCTCGGACCCGGGATTCATGTTAAAGGGCGAATGCCTGATCGGCAGAGGCGCATATACCGGAATGGGAGGAAAATCGACCGCTCCGTTTGAAAGACTGAATGTCTTTTTCCTTTCGTTTTTTTTCCCGCCCAGGTGATCAAAGTGAAAGTGCGATATAAAGAGGGCGCTGACGTCGGCAAGTCTGACTCCCAGAAGCTCCATGTTGCGGATCAACGGGGACGGGTGCTCTCTTTTTTCATTATGGCCGACATCCATCAGCAGCGTGAAGTCGCCCGCCTTGACCAGATAGGAAACCCCGGCCTCTGTTTTCGCATCGGGAATAGCGGAATAAAAATCAACCAGCGGTAAAACCGTCAGAGAGGAAACGGCGTCGGGGTTCTGCATGCGCGGATACGTCCGCGCGTTTCGCTGCTTCTCTGCCCGATTCCGATCAACCATCAGCTTAAGCAAGGTAATCATTGCATGCTCCCTTCGAATAAAATCTGCAACAAGGTATAAAATAATCTTGATAATGATAATCATTTTCAATATATTTTACCAGTGCCGGAGTGTCAAGAGAAATCCATTTAACCCTCTTGGAGCGCTGGAATAATACTATGTTCTCCTGACTTCGGCGGAGGATTTTCACCTGAAGCGAGAAAGAGGATCGTTGACCAGTACGGCGAAGAAAAGGGTCCGGGAGCTCACCGCAACAGGCATATAATCAGACAAATCGGAGGGTGTACGGCTTCCTGAGCGCGTGCCGTTCAAACCCGGCGTCCGGATGCCCGAGGGCGAGGACAGCGTGTATCCTGTTCCCGCGCGGAATCCCCAGATAGCGCCTGATCGCGGCGCTCCGGTTGATCGACTCCACCGCGTACCCTATGTAGCAGGTGCCCAGGCCGAGCGCGTGGGCCAGAAGCGTTATGTTGTACGACGCATACTGTGCGTCCTCGACCGGGGTGCTGCCCTCCATGCCGCCGTGCACGATGATGAGCGCGGGCGCGGAATGAAAGAGCAGGTCTTTTCCCGCTTCAGACTCCCGCAGCGCCATCTCGACGCTGTCCAGGTGGTCCCGATAATAGCGGAGCAGGGCGGTTCCCGCCACGGGAACCGAGAGATACCGGATCAGCAGATTCCTGGCGAGCCGGTTCAGCGCGATGAAGAATTTTTTTATCTCCATGGCAAGATCCCATACTCTGTCGCGGCCGTTGACCGCGAGGAATTCCCATTCCTGGCAGTTGCTGCCCGAAGGCGCGGTGACCGCAAACGCGACAAGGTCCGCGATGACCCGGTCGTCGAGGTTGTCCGGCGTGAATCGTCTCACGCTCCGGCGCGACCGGGCAAGGTTGACAAGGTCCGCGGGGGACACGTCTCCCGGGGGAACGGCCTTCTCATCGCAGGGAAAGGTTGTAAACGCGGGGTTGATCAGCGCGGTGGGATCAAACCGGATCGCTTCAACAGGACAGACGGCATAGCAGTGGGAGCAGAGCATGCACTCCTCTTCGGTGAGTACGATCGAACCGTCCCGGACCGCGATGACCTTCTTCGGGCAGATGTCGACGCATCGTCCGCACAAAGTGCACCGGTCATGGTCAATTATTGGATATGCATTCATGATTCCGATCCTTGTTGTGAAGTTTAATCACGCATTCCGTTGCATGCAGGAATATGGCGGCGTGCGTGTAATCCATACAACAATTCGGGTGATATTTTTATAAAGCCTGTCAATACATTATTTTTTCAGATTATTGTGACAATTAATTGATGGATAAGCGACTCGAACGGCATATTTCAAAACATGCAGACAAACATTTGGAATGATATCACATTAATCCAGCGGGCGTGAAAACCATACCGGATGCCCGTTCTGAAATTATTCACCGGAAGTGTAAATTATTCTCGACATTAAAATGGGAGCGTACCCACTGGTAAATGACGTGGGGGATTTTCCATGGGCCGGGGATACTGATGGAGAGCGGAGTGCAATTACGGGTGGATTGGATCGGTGTGTTTGCGGATTCGCTTCTTTCGCAAATCGGATCGGCCGCCTCGAAAGTCGAGGCGTTGAACCGTGCCTCAGAGCTGGTGTCATCACGTATCGACGAATACCGCCGCGATATCCTGGAGAATCCCGATGAAATTTCCCTGAGCCTCATAGACCTCCTTGACCAGATTGCCTTCGAGCTTGCGGAAAGCAATCCCGCCGATGCCGCAGTACAGGATTATATAATTGACGATCTCTACGGGCGCCTGAGCGTATACCTCGATATCCTGAAAAGCCGTGAGATATACGACTCTAACCTGCGTAAAAGATATATTACGCGGGAGGACGCCATCATCATGCGGCAGTGCCGGATGAAGGAATGCGCGCCGCTTTTGATGAGTGAATTTTACGAACAGCCGGCTCTGCAGAAGCCGATTTTGCATACACTCGTTTCATTTGACGGCGATGACCTGCTGAATTTTTACTACGACATCGCGAAGGAATCCGATGCCGTCGATATGCGGGCCCTTGCACTTGTCGGCCTGAAGGGGTTCGGAACAAAATTCCGCCGCTGGCGTCAGCTCTCTTCCGGTGATGATGAAGGATACCTCCGTATGATCGCCTACGCCGAATCGTTTGATGCCGCCGCGATTGAGCGGAACGACATGCCCGTTCCCGGGGATCTCAATACCTCCATGTTTGTCCTGCACTATGTCGAGTCTCATATCGAATCTATTACCGGACACGCCGCGCTCGCATGGGTGCTGGAGGCCCTCCATTCGTTTCTCTCCATCAGATATTACAATTCGTCCCTTGCGGTCATCCATGATTCAATCTGCTCCATACTTCTGTTCGCCCGCACGGACACGCTGCAGCTGGTCCTTGACGGCGACGCGTGCGTAAAAAAGCTCCTCGAGCTGATCGATTTTCTGCCGCGCGAGCTGTTCGAGCGAATAGTGCCGAAGCTCGCCCTCATGGGAAATGATTTCATCCGGCGTGTGAACGGAATGGTGGGCGCAGGCAAGGTCAAGCTCAATGAGCGGGAGTCAAATGCCCTCAGCTATATCATCTGGATGACGGGCAATGCTCTCTGACGCAGCCCGCGGCGGTCCGCGCGTCAGAACATCTTCGCGCTGTCCAGGAGGATGGTGACCGGCCCGTCATTGACAAGGGAGACCTTCATGTCCGCCCCGAATACGCCCGACTGCGTCCTTTCATGGAGCGATCTGCACCGATCGACGAATCCGTTGAATATATCGCGCGCCTTTTCCGGGTCCATTGCCGCCGAGTAGGAGGGACGCTTTCCCCTGCGCAGATCGCCGTACAGGGTAAACTGTGATACGAGCAATATCTCCCCGCCGGTGTCGGTGACCGAAAGGTTCATCACGCCCGCATTATCGTCGAAAATGCGGGCACCGATTATTTTCCCGAGTATGTATTCCAGGTCCTTTTCCGTGTCGGATTCGTGCAGTCCGGCGAAAACCAGAATGCCCCTTCCGATTGACGCGACTTCGTCGCCGTCGACACTGACGGAGGCCTCCCGGACACGCTGGATCACCGCGCGCATAGGCCGATTCCTATTTGGCGAGTTTCTGCTTGAGCACGGCTTCAGGCTGAACGCCCACGAATCGTTCGACCTCGGCGCCGCCTTTCATGAGGATCAGTGTCGGGATGGAAGATATCCCGAATTTCTGCGCGAGTTCCGGGTTTTCATCCGTGTTTATTTTTACGATTGACGCCTGTATCTCGCCGGACTGGGCGAGCTTTTCAAGAATCGGGGTTTGCATTTTGCAGGGGCCGCACCAGGGGGCCCAGAAATCTATCAATACCGGCTTATCGGATTTTGTCACTTCGGTATCGAAATTGGCGCCGTTGACTTCGATCAGCTTTGCCATATCTTCCTCCATTGATTCGTTTGATTACCTGTAGCATTAATATGTCGCTTCAGTCCACTATTTTTTGATTATTGATCGCCAAATTTGCCGATACTGGAAATAGCGCGATATCCGCGGCCGTTCTGCGGCCGATCGGGACGGCCCGGCAGAAGCGTTATGACAGGCCATCGCCGGCAACACTATTTTTTCGAGGTAACCATATGAAGCGGCTTCTTATCATTATGATGATTGCTGTTGTCGCCCATGCATTCGGGCAGGAGAATAAAGAAGGCGGTGAAAAAAGAACCATTGCCGCGATTGCCAATGGATACGAATCCATAGCGTGGGGCACGAAGCTTTCTGACGCCAGGGACAAGATCAAGGGAAAGCTCGTTTTTTCCGATGACAGGACCAAGATTATTTCCAGGGACGGGGACCTCGAATATTATTACGGGTTTTTCTATGTCGATCCTGCGCTGGCAGGTGCGGCTGAAAAAAAAGAGGCCGAAGCGCAGCCGGCCGATTCCGAAAAGGTCGATGAAGGCACCCTCTTCTATGTTGCCCTGAAATTTCCCTATCTCTCAATGGAAGAGGTGAGGAAAAAGATAGAGGACCGCTACGGCCCGTCCACAAACGAGAATCTCCATAAGATGCAGGGTGCGATAGCGTGGAACGGCGAGAGCACCATCATCATCATGTGGGTCGATCGATACGAAAACAGGCCCTTCTGCAGAAGGATCACCTATATTGACAAGAAGATAACCAGGGAGCTGAGCGAATACCAGTTCAAGGTTTTCAACAAGGTTGAGCTTGCAATATTAAAGCAATTGGGTATATAACCAACTTCTAATGCCCCTGCCATCAAATGGCGGGGGCGTTAAAGAGACGCACCCCTTCCATCCTTTCAATAATTAAAATTCCTATAAGATAAGACCATTGTTTCTTTTCTCTCAATAATAAAAGATGCTATATTTATCGCCAGGTAATTAAGAATTATATAAAAAATTAATTATCTGAAACTTTTAGTGTTTTTTGGGGGTCTCACTATAATGATGAGGAGGAATTGTCATGAAAAAGATAGCATATGTTACAGGTTTATTAGCCATGCTGCCGGCGCTTGCCATGGCCTACTCCTGGAACGGGGAGCCCTGTGATTTTGGCATGCACGGATATTTCGGATACGGAGGAGGAATTGTTATGTGGATTCTTACGATAGCGGTCCTTGGATTTCTGGCCTTTTTTGGCATCAGGATGTATAAAAACCAGCAGGGTGCCGGTGCAGCGGGGGATGATCCTCTCAAAGTTTTAAAGACCCGGTACGCGAAAGGCGAGATAACCAGGGAAGAATTTGAGAGCATGAAGAAAGATATTCAGTAGCAATATCTTTGCCGCACAGCGGTCTGATACCACGTCTGCCTAGCGATGGCTGATGAATATCGGCACCAGGCCGATGCCTTCTTCGAGCGCGTCCAGCGCCTTGCCGATGACGGTTCCGATTTTTTCGAAGGAATCAACGGTGCCTGCCATGCCGCTGCCGGGCGTGTCGGAGGTTACCACCAGGTCGCCGGGACACACGGGCCTCTTGCGCGCATCGAGCTTGCACAGCACTGTGCCTGCCAGGGCCACGGGATAGACCTTTTGCTCTTTGCCGCTGTTGTTTATCACTATGGTAGGGTTTCCTGAAACAACGCCGATGACCGAGCGGCTGTATTCATTCCGCGAGCGGGAGAGGATCGATTTGCCCGTGTCGCTGACTACGAGGAGATCGCCCGGCATGACGTATTCAGCGTCGTCAACCTCGAACAGCTCGACCAGGTTGGCCGGATATCTTTCCTGGTCCACGCTTGCGTCGTTCAGAATAATCATTTTACCGTTGAAGACCGATTTGCCGTTTACAAGAAGGGCGTCGCCGTTGCCCATGAGGTCTACCGAACCGTCATAGTGCTTGATTTTCCCAAAGCCGTCCGCCACGAGCGAGTAGTCATGCTCGCTGGAGAAAACCCCGCCCGCGCCGAAACGCGAAAGCCCGATGACGCCGCAGCCGCCCCCGGATTTTTCGTCTCCCCCGGACGACTGGCCGCGCACGCCAATATGGGCGCTGTGGCCCAGCACGCCGTATGAATGGCTCCAGCCCGCGGTAGATATGCCGGCTATGCCGGTGACTCCGATCGATCCTGATTCGGACGACTCATTTTTTGCGTAAATGATCGAGGAATCATCAGGCGGTGGTGTAATCTGCGAGAATGGCTCATGTTTGCTGGCGCGGATGGAGATCGTTCCCGCGTGGCTGCTGAAATCATGCGTTATCGGCGCATAGTCATGGGTATGCGGCAGCGGCGTTCTCGCGTTGTCGAGCCGGGAATCGGTCGACTGGACTGCGCATCCCTGCTTGGATTCGTTGTTCTTTGCCAGGGCAACGATGCCGGCCGCGGTTTCGCTCGCCGGTTTGAGGCGCCTGTCGTTTCCCTGAACTGCGACGCCTGCCGCATCTTCGCCATCCTCGGCAAACTCCATAATCCCTTTAGAGGTGGTGGTTGCGTCCTTGAGTCGCTTGTCGCTGCCCTGAACTGCGACGCCCGCCCTGGTCTCGCCATCTTCAGCCAGCTCGACGATGCCCTTTGCGGTGGTGGTTGCGTCCTTGAGACGCCTGTCGCTGCCCTGAACTGCGACGCCCGCCCTGGCTTCACCGTCCTCGGCCAGCTCGACGATGCCCTTTGCGGTGGTGGTT
>JAFGJX010000049.1 GCA_016928865.1 Spirochaetota bacterium | reverse complement strand
GTAGCCGAACACGCCGGGGTTGTCTCCCACCATGACCTCGGCCCCCTGCCGTGCGAGGTGTGCAACAACCGCCCTGACGAGGGCTGGATGCGTGGTCACCGCCTTCTCCGGAGGATTGCCCGAGAGAATGTTCGGCTTGACCAGCACACGCTTCCCCCTGTACGGCAGCGGGAACAGGTCGAATATCTCTCCGACCACTCCAACGATTGAATCATATGACGCATCGCGAATCAAAACCCTAGTCCTGCCGGAATCCATAGCACATCCCCCATTGGCACTTGATAACAGGTGCTATCATAGGCCGCTTGCCGGGCCTGTCAAACAAATTCCTCCATCGCCCCGACATGCTACCGGCAAACAGGTTTATTGATTGACAATCGCCCCGATTGCAGTAGGTTGATAGAGGCGCCGGAAGGAGGAACACATATGTGCGACACCATGGTATCCACCCCCGAAACCTCCGCAGACGGAGCGATGATCCTCGCAAAAAATTCAGACCGGGAGCCGAACGAGGCGCAGAACATCACCTTCGTTCCGGCCGCGGACCATCCTGCCGGGAGCAGGGTGAGATGCACCTATATCGAGGTGCCGCAGGTACAGCGCACCTTTGCCGTCCTGCTCTCACGGCCGTTCTGGATGTACGGCGCGGAGATGGGCGTAAACGAGCATGGCGTGGCCATCGGCAACGAGGCCGTTTTCACGAAGGAAAAGTATCATAAAAAAAATGACGCGCTTCTCGGCATGGATATACTGCGCCTGGCGCTCGAGCGATCGCGAACCGCGATGGAAGCGATCGACTGGGTCATACGACTGCTGAACGAGCACGGCCAGGGCGGCGTCCATACCATGGGAGGCATCAAGTATTACCACAACTCCCTCCTTATCGCCGATCCCCGTGAGGCTTATATCTTCGAGACCGCAGGCGTTCACTGGGCATGCCGGAGAGTGGACGGCATCGCCTCTATTTCGAACTGCCTGACAATTGGAGAGGAATATGCCGCGTCCTCTGATGACCCGCCGGGAGAGGATAAACTGCCGAAGGATAACAAACGGCATCGGGTGAATTTTACTGAAACGTACAGCGACACGGTGTACACCCATTTTGCCAGGGGCAGGATACGAATGTCGTGCAGCGCCGCACTGCTCGCCCGGAAAAAAGGCGCGGTCACGAGCGCCGAGATAATGAGCATACTGCGCAACCATAACGCGCCGGAGCCGTACCGGCCCGGCAGCCGGCCCATGGAGCGGATCTGCCTCCACGCCGGGGGGCTTATCTCATCCCAGACGGCGGGCTCCATGGTGGCGGTCTTGAAAAAGGGCCGCATGCCGCTCGTCTATTTTACCGGCACTGCCGCACCCTGCACGGGCATATACAAGCCGCACGTTCTGGCCTCCGGTCAGAAAAGATATGCGTCCCGAAACGCAGTCCCGTCATCGCCCTTCGGGGGCGCCGACCTGTACGGTACCGCCACCGGCCGGTTCGATCGGGACACGCTCTGGTGGACCGGGGAGCTCATCCACCGCCGGGTGCTGATGAACTATCCGCGCCTGATGCCATTTGTGCGTGCCGCGCGGGACGAAATCGAAAGTGCAATGGTCACCGCCGTGGAGAAAAAATGGAGGACCGGCGCTGCTGCGGACATCGCCGCACTCTGCGCCAGGCGCGCGCAGGAGATGACATCCCTGAACGAGGAGATCGCGGACGTGATTCAGCATGAATACAGGCTGATGAGCGGCGCCGGTGGCGTCCCCTGGTGGTTTGCGAAGCAGTGGAACAGGATCAACGCGAAGGCGGGGATAATGCTGTAACCGTGGTGCCCCTGGCATGACCCGGCATCAGTTCATGCAGGGTATGGTATATTAAAGCCGTGAAGGGAACATCAGCGCGCCTTCCTGCCGCTGCCCGGGCGGGCGTCTTTCAGCAGGGATAGCTTCATCCGCTGCTCCACGATAATCCTTAGCTTGACGAAATTGGTCCGCTCCCGCTTCTCTATGGTGTAGTTCACGACCAGTCCGACTCCTATGGCGAGCAAAAGCAGAATATTAATGTTCACCGCCTCAACCGTGGGAACGGACCGCGGGCACAGGAAGAGGAGCTCGAATATCAGCAGGTATAACGCGGCAAAGCCCGTTATATAATAGAAGCTGAGCCGTATAAAGATGAACCCGGTCAGCACCAGGAGAATACACCCGAAGCGGAAATAAAGCGTGTTCGGATAGATGTACGCAAGGAGCGACACCATGGGCGCGGTATTTACGAAAAGCATGCACGCCACCGCCAGCCGGTTATACTCGTGGTGCGTCAGATCCATAAAGGTTATTGATATGAACAGTATGAAAGCGGGTATGGATACGAGATAGGGGATCAGATACAGCAGGACATTGCCGGGCGGTATGATAATATAATTTATAAAAAAATATCCTGAATATGCGACAAACCCGACGATCGCGACCCACCTGTTGAATAAGAGATTTTCCTTATGCTGCCTGCGCTGGAACTGCTTTTCCATGGCCGGATCCGTGAAAGAAAAAATCTTAACCGCGCTGAGGGCCCGCTCAACCGGCCCTGACTGCTTTTGCGTCTTCCCTCTTTCGCCTGACGTCACCGGCATTACCTCATGCGTATGATATTGATTATTCTATTATCAGGTTCCAAAACCTGCATCCATGCAGTTTTGGAATGCATTCTAAATATGTATTGATTCCATGTCAAGAATCAATTTATTCCCCGGCATCAGGCCCACAGGCTGAATCCGGGATGCCGGATTATGGCGTGAAGGATGTCGCTCCTGGTCACGACCCCGAGGAGCCCGCCCCCTTCATCGATGACGGGCATGAGGCCCAGGTGCTGCTCCAGCATGGCGCGGGCGACCCGCCTGATATCCGTGGTCGGCCCGGTGGCTATCACGTCGCCGGTCATGATGTCACGCACCGTGATATCACGCGCATCCACCACCTTTCCGTCCGTGATAATCAGCTGTTTCAGCAGGTCCCGGTCCGACAGTATGCCGACTAGGGCGCCCTCTTCGGAGAGAACCGGCATGTTCCTGAACCCGTGCTCGTCAAACCGGCCCCAGGCCTCCACCGCGGTTATCCCGGGATCCACGCTGACGACCGGTGCGCTCATTATCTCGCGCGCCTGGTACACGCGCTCTCTCATGCTGTCACCGCGCACGGCAGTCCGGTAGGCCTCCCGCCCGTAGCCGGCGTCTTCCCCTTCCCTGCCGGAAATCTCCTCCGCTTCGCGGTCTTCGACGCCGGCGTACTTTCTGGCGCGGTAGTTTTTCCTTATCCTTCCGACCTTCAGGTTCCGGTCGATGCGCTCCAGCGGCATGTCTATCCTTTTCCCGTCGATGGTGAACAGGTGAAACATGGGCTTCTCCTTTCGTCCGTTATATGACGCCCTACTCGATCGCCTCACCCTCGAAAAACCGGTGGAAGCGGGGCGGCAGGTCGCGGTAATCAACCGCCGCGGCGTCGCCCGTGAGGTCTGCCGAATTATAGGTATGCCAGTAGAGGACCGTTTCATTCGCACGCGACGGCTCCCTGATGAAATCGAGAAGGAAGGCGCATGCCTTCGCGGTGTAGGTCGGCTCGAGCCTGATCCCCTCCTTTTCCCCGAAGACGCGCAGCGCCTCTCGCCCCGCCGGTGTCGGCAGACCATAAGCGCCGCCGAAATAGTCGTGGACGACGCGCTGTTCGCCGATCGCGACATCCGGCACCGCGGCGGTGGCGCGCCGCAGCAGACGGAGGGTGTCGCGCATGAGCGCGCGCACGCTCCCCGCCGTGGCGATCTGCAGCGGACCGAGCCGCGCGCGCGTGACCACCACGCCGATCACCTCGGCCGGGATCCCTGCGAGAAGCAGGCCGAGCGACAGGCCCGCCATGGTCCCGCTCGAACCGAGCGGGCACACGACGTACCGGGGCGCTGGCAGAAGACCCTCCTCGATCTGTTTCTTCAACTCGAACGCGGCGCTGACAAAGCCGAGCGCGCCCACGGGCGACGATCCGCCCGCGTAGAGGAAATAGGCGTTCGGCCGCTTCAGCCGCTCCAACGTGTAAAACTTCGCGCCCGCGCCTATCATGTCCTTCGCATACACGAGCCGCGCGCCGTACCTGTGGAAGAGGAGGAGGTTCTGCCGCACATGGCGCGTGACCGGCTGGTCGAAGACGATGAGCGTGGCGTCGAGGCCCAGACCCCGGCAGTAGATCGCGGTGGCGAGGCCGTGGTTTGTGCCGATACCACCGATAGTGACCACCTCCCGCTTTCCGCTTCTCATCACATCGCCCAGAATAAATTCAAGCTTGCGCACCTTGTTGCCGCCATACACGGGCGATGACAGATCGTCCCGCTTGATCCAGAGGCTGCCGTGCCCCAGGTTGTTCAGCCGGTGCACGGGCGTGGGGAACTCGCCGAGGGCCACCCGTGCGATGGCCCCCTCAAGCTCCGGAAAGCGTTCGAAAAGTGCCGTCCTACCGGGATTCACGCGGCCATCCGCCGCCTCACTCAATCGGTCCATGTCTCCTCCTTCATCACATCATCCAGGCGTATCCCCTTCGAGAGGAGCCAGCGCCTTCGCAGGGCGTAATACCCGATGCCGGACAGAATGAACATAAAAAAGAAAGATGTCTCGAGAAATGATTTCATCTCAGAGAGAATCACAGCGCTGAAAAAGAGCACCATGGCGAACCCGACCGCGGGGCAGAAATAGAGCCAGAACCCGGCAAGCCGAAACACGGATGCGCGGTACCGCTCCGGGTAGCGGCGGGGCAGCAGCATCGAGGACGCGAGCACTGGCACGAAAACGATCATGCTCCCGAGCGCCGCGTAGTTCGCGAAGGTCTCCAGGGATAACCCGGACAGCGTGCCGACGATGGAAAGGGCCCATATAATCGCGAGCAGTATATAAGCGCTGCCGAACCGGGGATGCACTCTCCCCAGTCCCGCCGGCAGTATCCTGTCGCGAATGATCACCTGCAGCGACCTGGTCCCGACCATAAAAAGAGCGTTCAGCGTCGTGGTGATGGCCAGAATCGCCCCGCCGATGATAAAGAACCCAAACCCTGCACCCGTCCCGCCGAAGCAGATGCCGCTCCCCCTGATAAGCGGCTCGGGGCAGGCCGCCAGCTCCCGCCAGGGCGCGATACCCACGGTCGTGACCGCGACCGCCACGTATATGAGTGCGACCAGGGAAAACGATATAACCAGGGCGCGGGGAATCACCCTGCCCGGGTCCCTGATCTCGCCGCCCAGCTCGATGATGCCGTTCGACCCGAAATAGGTGAAAGTAAGAAGCGCCGTGCCAAGGAGGATGTTCCCCGCACCGGCCTGGAGAAAGCCCTGGAAATGCTCGGGGCGTATGACCGTGGCGCCCTTGGCAGCGTATGCCGCCAGCGCCGCGATCAGGACCAGCACCATGATCCCCTGCACCTGGACGGCGAGCCGTATGCCGAGCAGGTTTATCACGAAGAAAAAGGTAAGGAGCCCGACCGCAAAGAGCTCCAGTGGAACTGCCGGGAAAAAGACCCGCGCGTAGCGGGCGCAGGCGATCGCGTAGAGCGGGATCTGGCCGATGAAGGACGCGAGAATATACACCCAGAGCCCCACGAAGGCGAGCCCCGGCGACACCATGCGGCTCGGGTAGCGGTAGTTGCCGCCCGTCACCGGAAGGGCTGAGCCGAGCATGGCCAGGGGAAGCATGCTGATGAATACGGGAATGACCGCCAGGCCGTACGCGAGCGGAAGCGCCGGCCCGGCGATCTTGAGAACGATGCCGGTCATGACAAAGACCCCGCCGCCGACGGTGGCCCCGATCGCGATAGAGGCTACCGACGGAAGCCCCAGAACGCGCCGCATCCCGGTCATGGACATTGTGCTTCCTCCTGCCATCAGGGCGTGTTATGCCCGCGCCGCTTCCAGTATCGCGCCGGTATCCGGCACGTCGCCGATGTTCCTGCCGTAATACGCGTACCCGATCGTTCCGTCTTCCTTCAGGATGAAGACGGCCGGCAGTTGCATCTCCTCTCCCTCTTTTCTGCCGTGCCGTATCCCGAGACGCGACGCCCTGAAGGCCTTTATCAGAACAGGGGGCGCGATATACTGGAACATGTTACCCGCAGCGACACCGTAGATTTTGAATATCTTTCCACCCGGATCGCAGATGATGACAATGGGGAGGTCGGATCCGGCGAGGGCGTCCTTCGCCGAGGCGGGAACGCTCTGTAAAACGACATACACGTCAAGGCCCGCGGAATTGAACTTTTCATAGTCGAGATAGATCTCCCTGAGCTTCAAGCGGCAGATGGGACAGCCGGCGTAGCGCAGAAAAAAAAGCACCGACCGCTTCCCCCCTGCTTTCCGGTGGAAATCCATCGATTCCCCTGATATGGATTCATAGGTGAAATTCGGTGCGGCCATCCCCCGTATGAGCCTCTTTTTCATGGAACATGCCTCCTCGCGATGCGCCGGATTCGCTTCATGCCTGACCGTCATACCATAGTCCGGAACGGAAGGCCTGTCAACACTATTACCCGCGACGCGTCCTCCTCTCCCGGTACTCCATGCATTATTGACACAGACCAGCCGGAGAAAGCAACATATCCGCTGCAATCATATTAGCCGAACCTGACTTCTGACAGTAATAAATTTTCTGTACAAACGACATGACAGTATTCATAATAGAGCTGGTAAAAATCTGATTTTTTGAGTCATTTATCCACTGTTTGTCAATTCATCCGCTCTTCCCTTATAATAAATGCGGTCATTGCATACAAAATTTCACGCATGCGATCTATTTTATACATGAACGATCATTTTTTTTGCTTATGGTCTGTTAGTTGAATACTTTTTCAGTAAGATCAGTACATCGTCGCATGCTTTTGCAAATCATAAAATATTCAAAGGAGATATTCTATGATACATCTAATATCCGACAAGCTGGTTGAGCTGGTGGAGAAGCATAGCAAGATAATCATCAAGCGGTGGACAGCCCGCCTGGTGACTGATCCCACGACATCATCATACTCTATAAAAAATATAAAGTATGTTGAGGCGAAGGCGCAGAGCATGCTCGAGGGCCTTGGCCGCTGGGTCAGCTACGAAACCACCAAGGAAGAAATCGGGAAAAGGTTCGCCCAGGAGGGGAAGGATCTTTTCGACATGAATATCCCCCTCTGCGAAGCCCTGCGCGCGATGTACACCCTGCGCAGGACCCTGTGGCTCTTTGTCGAAAACGAAAGCCTGTTCGATTCCGCCCTCCAGTTGCACCAGATGATGGAATTGAGCGACCGGGTCATTCTTTTCTTCGACAGGGCCGAATACTATATAATACGGGGCTACATGGAAGAGATGCACAAAAAGATGAAGGACATATGCAAACTCAATCCGGAAGATGCAAATAAAATCTTCTTCGAGCATTCATTCTATAATAAATAGTCCGGGGCGCCGCACCGCTCCGGACTATAGGGTACACACTGCATACGCAGTATGCCCCGACGGGGCATATAAAGCGCGGTCGGGAAACGGTACTGCGAAGAGAGGGGCGAGACCTGTACATATATCATGCAATAATTCATACAATGAATCATGCTCGACACCACAAGGGGATACGCAAGAGAGCCATGAGCGACATTATACATACCATACTTGAAACAGAGAAGGAATGCGCAAAGAAGATCGAAGCGTGCATGAGGGAACAGGATGCCATCATCGAGGATCTGAGTGTCCGGCTTGAAAGCAAAAGGAAGGACGAAACAAAGCAAATCACATCGGAAAACAGCAGCCGGTTAAAAAAAGAAATCGAAAATGCGGAAGAGAAGACCCGGCGGAAACTCCTTCAAACAAAAAGCATTCTGAACAGGCTGCGTGAAAACAGGGAATTATGCAACGAGGTGCGTGGCAGGATACGTGCGATAATTTTTTAAATCCGTAGAGGGTGACGAGTGAACAGCCTCGCAGACAAGGTCTATGTGCATGCAAAAATACATGCTCTTCATGGAGTCTTGCTTTCGGAGGAGGATTACCAGGAAATCGCACGGTCCGGTAAAATTCATGCGGCATTCCCGGATATTCTTACCGAGAGGGACGCATCCGACGTCGTCAGGACAAAGGAGATCGTATTTCGCAACCAGATAAAGAAATTCATCCGGTTTATAGAACTCAATGAATTTTACAGCGACTTCTTCAGGGCCTTCTTGCTGCTTTTCGAGCTGAGCAATGTCAAGTACCTCCTGTTGAAAGCATACGGCAGGGCGCCCCTCTTCCCGCAATGGAACGACGTGAGCCCTTACAACATCCTGGATAACCGCTTCAGGGAAACGGAGATATCGCCTGATGACCTGCCCGCCCTATTCGCCGGCACCGTTTTTTCCGAAGCCATGGAGTTCGACGAGCCGCCGTCCTACGAAACAATTGAGGCGAGGATCGACCTCCTTGCGCTGCAAAACCTCCTCCGGTTTTCAGGGAGGCTCTTCCCTGCCGACCTAAAAATTTTCAACGACGTGCTGACACGGAGGATCGTGTCCCTGAAGATCGCATGGGACCTGCGGCGCGAGGCGTACGCCGCGCCCGGCTTCACGCAGATCGATCTCATCGAAGCCCTTCACGGCGCCGGGATCGCATCACGCGATATAGAGCCCATCACGAAAGAGATCAAGGGAAAAATCATCGGGGAACGTTCCGCCGCCGGGGAGCATGAGGGCGGAACCGGCCCCTTCCGGCCGGAGCTCCTCGTGACCCGCCTCTTCATGTCACATGTCAGAAAAATATTCTCGAAGGACTTTCACAGCATACGGCCCGTCATATCCTATGCCTGGTCGCTCTACTACCAGATACTCAATCTCTTCATGGTCATTGAAGGGCTCCACCTCGGTGCCGGCCCGGACACGATCATGCGGCGGCTTGTCTGCGGGGTGTAAATGAAGGCGAGCATCAGGAAAGTGATCATCGGCTTCAACAGAAAGGAATCAGACCGCCTGATACAGGAGCTCGGCACCGCGGGTATACTTCAGATCGACAGGTGGGACACGGCCGGCATTGAAGCGCCGGCCCCGGTCTACTCTGACCTGGAAAATACGATCGCGTCAATGCTGGGCTCGATAGAAGCCGCCGTAGCGGAGCTGACCCCTGATGCGGCCCGGCCATCGGTCCCCGGCGCCGGGGCGGAGGGCGAGCCGGTCATCTTCAGCAGGGACATCGAGGCCGACCGCGCCGCCGTCGAAACGATACGACGTGAGATGGACGAGCTGCACGAGCTCCGGCAGAAATACGCTGCTGAACAGGATGAGCTCCGGGAACGGCTCAGTGACGCGCGCCGCATCGCCGCGCTGGTCGGCGATCCCGGACACCTCAAGAAAATGACGCTGTGTCAGCATGCCTTCGGCACTCTGCTGAAGGAGATTAACAGTCCTGCCGGCGGAATTGAAGACGGGTTTTACCTGCGACAGGCAGGCAGGTTCGTGCTCGGCATATGCCCGGCCGGGAAAAAGGACGGGCTTGTCGCATTGTTACGGGGCTACGGCTTTGAGGAGAAGGAGGAGCTGCTCGATTCGACAGCCGTATCGCCGCGCCGGCTCGATGAATGGAAGGCGCACGTGGAGCTTACGAAGAAGGATCTTGACATGAAGGAGGAAGACCTGCGCGGGCGCATGAAGGACATGATCTCAACGCTCGACTCGCTCCATGAAACGTACACACGGCTCGGATCCGCCATTGAGGCAAAGAAGGGATTTCTCCGGACCGCTGACACGGAGTTCATAAGTGGCTGGATCGACTTCGATGACCGGGCCGCGATCGTTGCGGCGCTCACGCGCGTGTGCGGCACGCGGTTTTTCCTCCATATATTTTCCGAAGAAGAGATGCGGGGCCTGCGCGTTCCCGGCCCGGTGCGCCTGCGAAACCGGTGGTTCTTCAGGGCGTTCGAGATGATCGTAAAAAACGCCGGTATCCCGGAAAGCAAAGAGCTCGACCCCACCCCCGTCGCCACGATCGCCTACCTGCTCATGTTCGGCGTCATGTTCGGTGATGTCGGCCAGGGACTCGTCCTCTCCGCTACCGGTCTGATCATGAAGGCGATCGCGCGGCGGAAAAAACTGCGCGGCTTTTTCCGCGATGCCGGCACCATCCTGATAGCAGGGGGACTCTCAGCTGCCCTCTTCGGGGTGCTTTACGGAAGCGTTTTCAGCAACGAGCACCTCATCCCCCCCCTCTGGTTCCATCCCATGGAGCACATCATGGACCTTTTCTTCGCGGCGATCATGATGGGGGCGTCCTTCATATCGATCGGCCTGCTGATGAACATCTTCAATCTTTATAAAAGCGGGGATTATTTCGAGACCATCTTCGGAATACACGGCATACTGGGTTTCATCGTGTATACCGGCTCGCTCTTCCTGGCCGTCCGGTATGCAACCGCCGGCACGCCGCCGGCTGCGCTGGAACTGTTGTTCATCCTCGGGCTTCCTATCTGTCTTTTCCTCTTCAGGAACATCCCGGGACATCTGTTCCCGGGCAGGAAAAAGCTGTTTCCGCATGGCGTTTTTGAATACGCGGTGGAGTCGATCGTCGAGCTAATAGAGATGTTTTCCGGGTTTCTCGGAAATTCCATCTCTTTTATCAGGGCCGGGGCGTTCGCGCTGAGCCATGCCGGCCTGAGCATCGCGGTTTATACCCTTGCCGGGATCGTGAGTCCGACGCTCTCGGCCGCCTCGCTGAGCATCATCGTCATCGGGAACATTTTCATAATCCTGCTCGAAGGGCTCGTGTGCGGAATACAATCAATGCGTCTCGAATATTATGAATTTTTCAGCAAGTTTTTCAGAGGCAACGGGGTTGAGTTTACGCCGTTCTCGTTTAAAAGAAAACAGGCAGTTGCGAAGGGGGTTGCATGATGAAACGTAACAAATGGTTGGCGGTATTTCTGGTCGTCTGCGCCGGTCTCCTTGTGATGGCGATGAATCCGGGGGTATTCCTCCACGCGGAGGAGGCGGCGGAAGCGGCCGGGAACTCAGCCGGAGCGATACGCGGAAGCAACATAGCATTCATGGCGCTGTCGGCCATGGGCGCCGTCAGTCTTTCCTGTATCTCCAGCGGTTATGCCCTTGCGCGGATCGGGTCCGCGGCACTGGGGGCCATGAGCGAAAAGCCGGAAATCGGCGGGCGCGCCCTGGTATTCCTCGGCATGGCAGAAGGGATTGCCATATACGGGCTGATCATTGCGATCATGATGCTGAATAAAATCTGAGCGGCGGATGCCCCCGCATTATCCGGGCTGACGACGGAAAACGGGGACCGGTGGAGCATGGAAAAGATTTATATCATCGGCGACATCCATACCGTGACGGTTTTCCGCCTGGGAGGGGTCGAGGGCGCCGTGGCCGCGTCTGACGCGGCGCCGGAGGCCCTCGGCGCGCTCATGAGCAGGGACGATGCCGGGATAATCCTGATCACGCGCGAGCTGGCGGAAGCGACCGGCGAAATGATACGTGATTGCAACCTGAACAGGGTGAAGCCGGTCATTGTCGAGATTCCCGGTATCACCGATCCGCGCGGTTTCGGCAGGTCGATCATGAGCTACATCACCGAGGCACTCGGTATATCTTTCTGAGGAGTTGCAGGGCGATGGATGAAGAAGTGATCATCAGGGAACAGGGGGACGCATCGGGGCTGATCCGGTCCATCAGGGATGAAACGGACCGCAGAATTGCAGAAATACAAAAGCGGACGCAGGATGAAATTGCAAAACGAGAGAAAGAATACGCGGAGGAGATCCGGAAATTCCGGGAGGCCGGCCGGATTGAGACCGACCGCGCAATCGATAACGCAATCTACATGCTGAAAAACAGGGCGGCGCTTGAAAAACGGAAGCTGCGATTAAACGCGATCGAGGAATTTATCCGTTCGATGGTCGATGAAACCGTATCGGATTTTATCAAAAACGATCCGGAAGGATACCTGTCGTTTCTGAAAAAAACAATCGGGGCCGCCATGCCGGACATACGGGGGCACGATATTACGATTCATATCGGGACTCACGACGCTTCGCTTGAGGGCGAACTGCGCGCTGCCGTTACGCAGGACAGCGCAGGCGGACAGGACGTTACTGTCACCATCGATCCGGCGCTGGCCGGAGGGGGTGTTATCCTTGAAAGCGGATCAGAAGGCATATCGTATAATTTTTCCATGGCGAGGATTGTCAGCAGGAAATACGACGAGATCAGGAAAGAGGGGGTAAAAATAGTACAGAAATTCACACAACTCGAACGCCAGGAGAGCGACTGAAGCATGGATGATCTCATACATGGGCTCGTCACAAGCGTCAACGGCCCCATCGTCAGGGCCAGGGGACTCACCGGCGTCAGCATGCTCGATATCGCGGAGGTGGGACCGGACAGGCTGATTGGCGAGGTAATCAAGCTCGACGGCGATGTCGCCATCATACAGGTATACGAGGACAACACGGGCCTGAAGCCGGGCGACGAAGTCTTATCCTCGGGCCGGCCCCTTTCGGTCCTGCTGGGACCGGGTCTTATCTCGAACATCTATGACGGAATCCAGCGCCCGCTGGTGGATATTGCGAATATCCTCGGGAGCTACATCAAAAAGGGCGTCAAGGTGTCTCCTCTGGACACGACACGGAAATGGCTGTTCAGGCCGACAGTAAAGCCGGGCGACCGGATAGACCCGGGCGCGATAATAGGCGAAATAGAGGAAACGGGTTCGGTGCTTCACCGCGTCATGGCGCCGCCGGACGTATCCGGAACCCTCGATTGGATCGCCGCGGAAGGCTCCTATACCATCGAGGAGGACATATACCGGGTGAAAGGGAGCGCCGATTACAGCGGAAAGCTGTCCTCGTACTGGCCGGTACGAAAAAAACGGCCCTTTAAAAACAGAAAAAAATCGGGCATACCGCTCATCACCGGTCAGAGGATAATTGACACCTTCTTCCCGATCGCCAAGGGAGGGACCGCCGTAATACCCGGCGGGTTCGGCACGGGCAAGACGATGACCCAGCACGCACTGGCGAAATGGTGCGACGCCGACATCATCATCCACATCGGGTGCGGCGAGCGGGGCAATGAGATGACCGACGTGCTGAATGAATTCCCGAAGCTCATCGACCCGCGCTCGGGACGGCCCCTCATGGAACGGACCGTCATGATCGCCAACACCTCGAACATGCCGGTCCCGGCCCGCGAGGTGAGCATCTACACCGGCATCACCATAGCCGAATACTACCGCGACATGGGCTACCATGTCGCGGTCATGGCGGACTCGACCTCACGCTGGGCCGAAGCGCTCCGGGAGCTTTCGAGCAGGCTGGGCGACATGCCGGCCGAGGAGGGATTTCCCTCCTACCTGGCCACGCGGCTCGCCGAATTTTATGAGCGGGCCGGCTATATCGAGACCCTCGCGGGAATGGAAGGAAGCATTACCACCATTGGGGCCGTTTCCCCGCCGGGCGGCGACTTTTCCGAGCCGGTCACCCAGCACACGACCCGCTTCGTGCGGTGCTTCTGGGCCCTGGACAAGGTACTGGCCGATGCGCGGCACTATCCCTCCATCAGCTGGATCGACAGCTACACGGAATATATCGACGAGGTGCGCTCCTGGTGGAACGACCTCGACAGCTCGTGGTACGGGACCAGAAACGATGCGATGCACATACTCCTCGAGGACAACCGGCTCCAGCAGATCGTCAAGCTCGTGGGACCGGACGCCCTGCCCGTGGCCGAGCAGCTGATACTCTTCTCCGCCGAAATGATAAAGAACGGTTTTCTACAGCAGAACTCCTTCGATCCCAAGGACATGCACTGCAGCCCGGACAAGCAGCTCATGCTCCTGAAATTATTCGTCGACTTTTACCATGAAGCGAAGCGGCTGATCGCGTCCGGGATTGACCTGAAACGGATCACCTCCCTCAGCGCGGCCTCGGAAATAATCAGGCTCAAATCCGAGATAGACAACAGCGAAATCGACCGGATAAACACGCATGAGCAGGAGATGAAAAGCCAGCTGAGCGCACTGGGCGCGGAAGCGGCAAAAAAAACCGTCGCCGCTGCCGGCGGTACGGACGGCACACCATGATGAATGAGATTGAATACACGAACCTTGCCGCGATCAACGGCCCCCTCGTTTTTATCGACCGTGTCAGAAACGTCGGCTTCGGAGAGCTTGTTGAAATCAGAAGCGGCTCGGGCCAGCTCAGGCTCGGCCAGGTGGTTGAAATCGACGAGGAGCGGGCGGTCGTGCAGGTTTTCGAGGGGACCAGCGGCCTTCCCCTGGAAGGGATAAAAACCGTGTTCCTGGGAAAATGCCTGGAGATGCCGGTGTCGCGGGAGATGCTGGGACGCGTCTTTGACGGCATCGGCAGGCCCGTCGATGGCGCCCCGCAGGTCACCTCCGACATCATGATGGACGTGAACGGCCTCCCGATAAATCCCTACTCGCGGGAATATCCGCGGGACTTCATACAGACCGGCATATCCGCCATCGACGGCATGAACACGCTGATCCGCGGACAGAAGCTCCCCATTTTTTCCGGCAGCGGCATGCCGCACA
This sequence comes from Spirochaetota bacterium, assembly GCA_016928865.1. Lineage (GTDB taxonomy): Bacteria > Spirochaetota > UBA4802 > UBA4802 > UBA5550 > RBG-16-49-21. The sequence goes on along the minus strand of JAFGJX010000049.1, from coordinate 1,663 downwards.
ACATGATAGCCGCCCAGATCGCACGCCAGGCGGCGATCCTGACTGCCGAAGAGGAATTCACGGTCGTGTTCGCGGCCATGGGAGTAAAATTCGACGTGGCCAATTTCTTCATCGAATCCTTTGAAAAGAGCGGGGCCCTGGGCAATTCGGCGATCTTCCTGAGCCTGGCGGACGCCCCCTCAATAGAGCGCCTCATCACGCCGCGGTCCGCCCTGACCCTCGCAGAATACCTCGCCTTTACCGAGGGGATGCACGTCCTGGTGATCCTCACTGACATGAGCAATTACTGCGAGTCCCTCAGGGAGCTGTCAAGTTCCCGGGGTGAAATACCCTCCCGAAAGGGCTACCCCGGGTACCTTTACAGCGACCTGGCATCGATCTATGAGCGTGCCGGACGCATAAAGGGAAAGCAGGGATCGATAACACAGATACCGATCCTCACCATGCCGAGCGACGACATCTCGCATCCCATCCCGGACCTTACGGGATACATAACCGAAGGCCAGATCGTGCTTGAGCGGGAGCTGTTCAACAAGTCCATTTATCCGCCCATCGCGGGACTGCCGTCGCTTTCGCGCCTGATGAAGGACGGCATCGGCGAGGGAAGGACCAGGAAGGACCATGCCGGCGTAGCGGCACAGCTCTTCGCGTGCTATGCGCGGGTGAAGCGCATCAGGGCTCTCGCGTCAATCGTCGGTGAAGAGGAGCTGACCGCCCTTGACAGGGAATACCTCAAGTTCGGCAGTCTGTTCGAGATGGAATACCTGAGCCAGGGACCCGACGAAAACAGGACGATCGAAACGACCCTGGACATCGGGTGGCGGGTTCTTTCAACCCTCCCGGCCGAGGAGCTCTACCGCATCTCCCGGGAAGACATTCAGAAATATTACATCCCCTCCGCCGGAGCGGAAAGCCATGGCGCGGATTGATGTCCCCCCGACGAAATCGAGCCTGCGAAAGATAAAAACGGACCTCGCGTTCGCCCGTGAAGGCTTTGACCTGCTGGAACAGAAACGGGAAATCCTCGTCATGGAGATAATGAAAAATGTCAAAAGCATAAAGGCCATCGAGGAACGGGTGGCGACAACGCTGGAGACGCTCTACGCGTCATTCAAGTCAGCTGTTATTGAGATGGGCTCCGACATCATGGTGCAGAAGAGCCATTCCGAGAAGGAGGTGTACGCCCTCTCCCTTGACGTGTCCCGGTTCATCGGCATCAGCATCCCGGCCGTACGGCTGGATCGGAAAGAAATAACTGTCAACTCGAGCCTCTACGGCACAACTGCGCTCTATGACCGCTGTAAAACCGAATGCTCGGAAATGCTCGCGCTCCTGGCAGAATACTCGGCGATCATGAAGTCAATACTGGTGCTGTCGCGCGAGCTGAAAAAAGTCCAGCGCAAGGTGAACGCGCTTGAAAAAATCTTCATCCCCCAGAACGAAGAGGCGGGGAAATACATATCCGACCGTCTGGAAGAGATGGAGCGGGAAGAAATTTTCGTGAAAAAGCTGATCAAGCAGAAACAGGCATGAGCGGGCAAGGGGGACTGCCGTGGTCGCAAACGCACGAGAGAGCCGCCTCTGGCAAGCGCTGACAGCGCTCCGGAACGGTTACCACAGGACACTTGAGCGGATACGATGGTATAATCCGGGCCAGAAAAGG
>JAFGJX010000048.1 GCA_016928865.1 Spirochaetota bacterium | reverse complement strand
CGGCCGGCCCGCTTTTTGTCAATGGTCGCGGCGGCAGGCTCACCGTCCGCGGGGCGTATGATGTCGTGGTGAAACGGGCGCGTGCGGCCGGGATGCATGTCAAAGTCTCGCCCCATACCCTCCGCCACAGCTTCGCGACAGAGCTCCTTGACCAGGGAGCCGATATACGGGCGGTGCAGGAGATGCTGGGGCACAAGAACCTCTCCACGACGCAGGTTTATACCCATACCACAAAGGAGCGTCTTAAAAAAGTCTTCAACCGTTTTCACCCCCATGCCCGTAAAACCGGGGATGACCGCTGAAACCTGTGAGCCGCTGCGCGCTGGACCGGGCTCATCTTTCAATCGGGCGTTCGCTTCCTCATGGCCTGCTCGATGGTGCCGCCGCCGAGAACTTCCATCGAATCGTTATAAAAGACCGCTGCCTGGCCAGGGGAAATGCCGATCTGGGGTTCGCTGAATACGACCAGCAGGCCTTCGTCTTGTTCTGAAAGCCGCGCCGCAACCGGCGATTGTGTCGAGCGTGTTTTGACCAGGACGCCTCTGCCGGCCAGGTCCGTCTCCTTCATATAATGGATGTCTCCGGCAATAAGGGCCGTTGTCTCGAGTTCCTCCTGGAAGCCGGCCACGATGCGATTGTTTGCTGCGTCGATGCTGAGTACATAGAGAGGGCGGGGCGCTGCTATGCCCAGGCCCCTGCGCTGTCCAATGGTGTACCGGTGAATGCCCCGGTGCCTGCCGATTACCGCGCCGTCCGGATCGACGATATCGCCAGGACAGGCCCCGGCGCCGGCCTCGCGCTCGATGAATTCGGGGTACCGGTTGTCGGGAATAAAGCATATCTCCTGGCTTTCCGGCCTGTTTGCGGCGGCAAGGCCTCGATTCTCAGCCATTGCGCGTACCTGCTGTTTCGTGTACATTCCGAGTGGAAAGAGTGTCGCAGCCAGGCTTTCCTGGGATAGCATATAAAGGAAGTAGGACTGGTCCTTTTCGATCTCGGCCCCCCTGGCAACGTAAAGCCGACCGGTCTCCGCTGTTTTGATGAGAGAATAGTGGCCGGTCGCGATTTTCTCGCATCCGAGGGATTGCGCATATTCGAGCATGCGGCCGAATTTAATCAGGGGGTTGCAGCGGATACAGGGATTGGGAGTCCTGCCCTTCAGGTATTCACTGCAGAACGGCGCCACCACGAGGGATCCGAAAGCATCTTCGAGGTCAAGAACGTGCAGGGGAAAGGAGTACCTGTCGGCAATTTGCCGCGCCGCCCCGGCATGGTCCGGCTCGGCGTGCTGACCGTAATGCCTGCGGACAAGACCGTCAGAGAGAATGGCGGTGATGCCGATGATCTCGTGCCCCGCTTCGAGCAGGAGCACCGCCGCCATCGACGAATCGATGCCGCCGCTCATGGCCACGGCTATCTTCATGTATCGGTTCCGTCCCTGTCCATAAGAAATCCCTGGAATGTGCACCGCCTGAGGAACTCGTCGTCTATCGCTTTCATCACGGTCCCCTTGTTAAGCCCCCATCGCGGCGCAACCAGCGTGTTCTCTTCCCGGTCGCCCATGAGTCGGTGTATAAGTATGTCCGGTGGAATCCGCTCTATGAAGTCGCACAGGATTGAAACATACTCCTTCATGGCGAGGGCCTGCATGCGGCCCTCACGATACATTTGTTCGAGCCCGGTCCCGCGTATGACGTGCAGGTGATGGAATTTCACCCCGCTGACCGGCATCCCGCGCAGGCTCACCGCGGTCCGCATCATATCGTGCCATGTTTCGCCTGGGATGCCCAGGATGAGGTGCACGCATACCGGGATATCGCGCCGCGCCGCCCGTGAGATGGCGTCCAGGGTGTCGTCATTAGTGTGACCCCGCCGCAGAAATTCAAGGCTTTTATCATGGCTGGACTGCATGCCGATCTCGAGCCACAGCTCGAATCCATCTCTCCGGTATGATGCAATCAGGTCGAGCACGTCATCGGGCAGGCAGTCCGGCCTGGTCCCGACCATGAGGCCGATTATATCCTCTTGCGCGAGCGAGAGGTCGTACAGCTCTTTCAGGCGTTTTGGCGGGGCATAGGTGTTGGTATAGGCCTGGAAATAGGCGATATATCGCGTATCGGCGTCGGATCGCTTGAATGCCCGCTTGGCCGCCGCGATCTGCTCGGGCAGGGACATGGATCCGGACATGCCCGGGGAAGCCGAGCCGTCCGCGGAGCAGAAGATGCAGCCCTCCCTGCCGATGGAAGCGTCGCGGTTCGGGCAGGAGAGGCCGGCGTTGATCGGAATTTTCAGTACCCGGCATCGGTATTTATCGCGGAGATATTCGCTGAAAGAGTTGTAGTGCATGCCGGCGCGTCTGCCGGCATTATAATGATCGCTCTTTATGGTCATGTGAAAAATAGGAGTTTTTCATGTACTGCTGGTTCTGGAACTTCGCCGGGTTGAGCACAACCCTGGTGACATGCCGGGCGCCGATCACATTGCACTTACCGTCAAGCTTGACGATGTAAATCCCGTTTCTGAAATGTACCCTTCGAGGAATACTGGTCCAGCGGACAATCTTTTTTTTGCTTTTCCTGGAATACACATATTTCTTTTTCTTAATATAGTTCTTCGCGCTGCCGAAGGACTTGACCAGCTTTTTCATTGTTTCCTCATCCGGATCAAGGGCGAGCCGGATGGCTTCTTCGAGGCTCTGGTTTTCCTCGATGGGCAGAATGATGCTTCTGCGGAGCGGCGCTTTCACGGCAAATGCGGGGCCGCCCGAAGCTACGGATTGCGCTTCTTCAGATGACGGTTCGCCTGCGGCGGAAGAGGAAATGCCGGCGCTTCGCATCTCAGCGTGATACAGCGCATGCATCTTCGCAAAGATGGGAGCCCGCATGATATATTTACGCGCGAGCGAGTAATATTTTCTGGCCAGTCTTCTTTTTTTCTGACGAGTATATTTCCTGGCCAGATTGTAATATCGCGACGAGAGCACGAGGTTGTTCTTGATTTTCGAGAAGAAATGAGTGTATTCGCCGTATTTTGTTTCGGCATACCTTCTTTCCATTTCACGGATCACCTGGATCGCCTTGCCGGAATCGACCGCCTGGATGTAATGGATCGCAAGCCGGGCAAGCTTGAGCAGCTCGATCCGGTCGGAAGCGGCGTCTCCCGTTGCCGATGGCGAACTCCCTGACAGGTCAACGCCGAATACGTCCTTGATGGTCTCAAGGAGCGCATGGTACTGGGAATCAACTATCTTTTCTATGTACTCCGGATCCTTCAGTTGCTTCTCCTCGTCGGGGTTTGAGATGAAACCTGATTCATATATGACCGACATGGGGAAATCAATGAAGTAGCTGAACCGGGAGTCGCCTACGGCGCCGAAATTCCAGCTGTTGGGCTTCAATCCTTTTGATTCCAGCATGTGTTTGAGCGTGAGCGCGTAGCTGCGGGAAAAACCGCTGGCGTCGACCTTGTTGTAAAGGGTCAGAAAGCCTGAATAGGTATCACGCACGTACTGCAGCACCTTCCATCCATATTTATTGCGGGTGACGTGTATACCTGGAAGGTTCACCCTGCCATCGGCCTTGTATACTACGGAAATGTTGTTCAGGTGTTCGGATATGATGATGAAGGCTCCGGCTTTATCCGCCAGTTCAACCGTTGTGGGAAACGGGATATCCCGGTACGTGTCGCTGTTCCCCTTCAGGACTTCCATGAAATCGTCGGTTGTTTTCACTTCGATGAATTTATTTCCGCTCAAGAGCCTGTAAATCTTGCGCGAAAGCAGGATGGAATAATATTCTTCCGGCAGGCCCGCACAGCTCGTCCGGTGCGTCGCGTCGCCGCCCTGCCACTGGCCATTGGGGAGCTTGCCATGGGCAGGATCGATGAAGATAACGAGCTTTTTGCCGTTTTTTATTTTTTCGTACAGGTCGGTATAGGTGGCGTCGATGCTGTTTACTATTTCGATGATTTTTTCACGGGACGTCCTGTTCTTTTCTGCATCAATGATATGCTGTATGGATTTTTGCTGCTGTACCTCTGTTATGATGTCCGGTGCGGAATATGCCGCTGCATTAATGAAACACAACGCCGCTGTCGTGATGAGTAATAGCATTCTATGCATAGTCGATATCTCTGTACATGGTAAAATGTCACTGCCTGATATTGATTATTTCATGAAATCGGGATTCTGCTATGAGTCTGCCGGTCTGCCAGAACGGCCAGAATATGTTCATATAATAAAACTAACAGAATATAAAAAAATGTTCATGAAATAATGAATTCTATTATTAATATCGAATTATTTCAACAAAATATTTTTATTTTTATTTGTGTAATTTTAAAATTTATGTCTTGAGGTTTTATTCAATGTGTTGCATACTGTTTCTCCCATAGGAAAATCGCGGAGCGTGGTTGTATGAAACATAACTACATTAAATACGAAAAGTTATCTGCTGACATCAAGAATGAAATCAAAAAGTACCATGCTTCAAGGGAAGCGCAGAAGCCGGGGACCATGTTCGACGAATCCATGATCGACTGGTTCGACAATAAATTTGACGAATGGCTTATCAGAAATTACAGCGACCAGGGAGCGACCAGCAGAAGGAAGTATTTCAGGCTTGAGGTGGAGATCCCCATCAGCATCATTGACACCCTGATTGAATCCTCCGGAGATGATAAGCATGCCATCGAGTTTGTCGGAAAGATCCTGAACATCAGCAGGGGTGGGCTCTATTTTAAGTCAGAAAAACCCATAGAAATTTCGTCAATAATAAAGGTCCTCATCGACCTGAAGGGCGTAGATTCTGATTTTAACGGCATAGAGGCGCTGGCGATGGTGATACGGACCGACAAGGAAGACGAGGGTGATTTCGGTATCGGTATCATGTTCAGCAGCCTGTACGGCCCCCAGAAGGAGCTGCTTGATCTCTTTATCCTGAAAAATCTGTCCTACTATATATATTCGGAGTAAGCGGGGACGTTCTGGCCGGCCGTATCACCGCGCAGTCGCCATGTTCTTGAGATGGTTTTTCAGATTGTTTTTCACAATATCGAAATAGAAGACATCATACCGCTGGTGGGAGATATCTTTTTTTGAAAGATCACCGTTCTGCTCGATAAGGGTCAGTATCTCCGCCCTGATGTTCCTGTCTGCCGGCGTACCGGTTGTATTCATGCATCGCTCAAGGGAAACCTGGGCGCGTTTTTTCGCCTTGTGCAGGACCGCATCAGGCGCCGCTGTCGACGAGACTTTGGTCATCACGATAACGGTCCTGTACAGATCGGGTGAGATGAAGCCTTCTGACAGGTACTTTTTCTCTATGTCAACCTCGGAGAGAGGGACTTCCTCGGCCTGTGTCGCGTCTAATTTTTTGTTATTCTTCGTACAGGAAAATTGAGCAAAAGCCGCTGTGGTCGCGACCATGGTAATAATGAAGATTTTTATTCCGTTCATGATCTGGCTCCTGGCCCCGGGAATCCGCCGTTACTGACTGTCGGTGTTCGGGGCGGCGATGATAGCATCAAGTTTTTTCCTGAACCCGATGGAGAAGAGGCGATACCCGACAATCATAGCGTCTTTTTCATTGTAAAACACGAATGCTATTTTTCCGCCTCGCGCCATTTTTTTCAGCCTGTCGGCTAATGCCTGCCGGGAGGCTGACCGGTCTGAGTCCTTCCGGTTCTTTCCGATTATCCCCGATTTAATCCGGTTGTCAATACAATAATTGATCAGGTTTTCGAGCGCAAGGTCGTCGAGGTCGGCGCTTTTACCCCTCAGATAGGCGCTCTCTCTTCGTGCAACAAGCCCCCGCGCGTTTTGATCGGGTTCAATTTCAAGGATCGCCTGATACAGGTTGTCGTTGATAAAACCGTTTACCGAGATCTCCCGCGCGTCCCTGATCTGCTGCGCGCAGGAGAAGAGGCAGACGGAAGTGATGAAGAGCATCATGAGCCTGGCAGGCGGAAATAGTCGTTTCATGAGGGACCACGCATCAATTGTGTTTCAGGGCGTTGATGATGTTCTGAATCTCGAGCGCCCTCGAGTGGTTCGGCTTGATTGAAAGCAGCCTTTCAAAATGCTGCAGCGCCTTATCGTCATTCTTTATCTTGCGATAATAGATCATGCCGAGCTCTTCATGCGCGTCGTAGAGCGATCCGTCGATAGCCAGGGCCTTCTCGAATGACTGCGCTGCCTCGGCGTAGTGTCCCGCGTCGCGGTGCGCGACACCGAGATAAAAGTGCGCCTGCGCATCGAGCGGCTTGATCCGCAGGGCCTTCCTGTACTCTTCAATCGCGTTGGCGTATCGCTTTGATTCACGGTACGCGTTGGCCAGGTTGTAATGCGCTGCGAAGGATTCCGGGTTACGCTCGGTCGCCTTCTGATACAGCTCGATGGCGCGGTCATATTGCTTGTTCGTGGAATAGATTGCGCCCAGGTTTATATACGCCTTGGTGTCCTTCGGGTTCAGGTCAATGGCCCTCCTGTAGCAGTCCGAGGCCTTTTCCTCGTTTTTCATGGCGTCATATGCCTTGCCCATTTCATAGAAGGGAGCGTAGTCGCTCTCCCTGATGCGGGATGCCTTCTGGTGCATATCGACAGAGCGAGGGTAGTCCCCCTTGAGATAATAGACAAGCCCGAGGTTGAAAAAGGACTGGTAATGGTCTGGATCAAGCTCGATGGTTCGCTCGTAATAACGTATCGCATTCGCGTAGTCCTTCATTTCATGATAGGTCTCTCCGATCTTGAAGTTCGTATCGGGATTGTCAGGACGACGCTCAAGGTCCATCTTCAAGTATTCGAGCGCGTTCCGGTAGTCCTTGCTGTCGAAGTAGACGTTCCCCAGGTTAAAGTATGCCCGGTCCAGCGACGGGTCCTGTTCGATCGCCTTTTTGAAGTCCCTGATGGCGCCCGACCGGTTGCCGAGCTGGACGCTTGAGAGGCCCCGGGAGTAATAGGCTTTCGCAAAGACCGGCTTTGCGGCAATCGCCCTGTCGAACGCGTTGTATGCGGAGCGGTACTGCTGCTTCATGTAGTATATGAGTCCGAGATGGTAATGGGCGTCGGCATGCCCGGGATTGGCGGCCACGGCCTTCTTGAAGGCGTCGGCGGCGCCGTCGTATTCCTTTTTGCTGAACAGGATCCTTCCGATCCAGTACCATGAATGGCCGTCTCGGGCGTCCGCTTCCACCGCATTCCGGTACGCGTCAAGCGCTCCATCGTAGTCCTTTTCACCGCGCTTCCTGTCCCCGATTTCGCGCCATCGCCGCGCCTCTTCCGATGTTTTTTGCGCGCTGGTGATCTTTTCTGGCGAAGACGTGTCAGAGAGGCTGTCCGGCTTGAACATATCGCCGCGCGATTTATCCGCTGCCGGCTTTTCCAGCATTATGGTCCTTTCCGCTGCCGTTGAGGATGGCGCGGTTTTCGCGGGGACGTCTTTACCCCTGAGGCGGCTCAGGGCGTCATTATATTTTTTCCTCAGGTTTTTGTCCCTCGAGTTATATTCCAGGGCCCTGCGGTAATATTTAGACGCGTTGTCCCAATCGCCCTTCACTCCGCTCAGGTCGCCCAGGCGCTCCGCAGCATGCGCGTCCGACGGATCGACGGCGAGGGCCTTTGTGAAGGCGGCTGCGGCCTCGTCAGTTTTTCCGAGCCTCAGCAGGGCCTCGGCGCGGCCGCGGTGGTATTTCGATTTGTTCGGATTTATCTCGGCGGCCCTGTCGTAATTCTCGAGCGCCCTGTCGTATTTTTTTATATCATAGTAGAGGTTGCCGAGGTTGTAATATCCTTCCGGGTCGGACGGGTTCGCCCTGATGCCTTTTTCGAGTATGGCGACGGCGCCGTCGGCGTCTCCTTTCCTGAGCCGCTGCCGAGCGATGTTGCGGTAGCTCTCCTGGTCTTTCGGGGATATCTTTTTTGCCTTGAGGTATTCATCCAGCGCCTTCCGGTATTTTTCCTGGTCGTCGTAGACGTTCCCCAGACGGTTGTAGGCGGACGGGTGGGAGGGCCTGAATTTCTTCGCGGTGTTGAAGGTTTCGATTGCGCGGTCATAGTCCCCCTTGAGGGCGTACGCGTGACCCAGCTCGTTCAGCGCGTCATAGTTCCCGGGATCGTTATTGAGCGCCCTCAGGTAATGCTCGATGGCGCGGTCGAAATCGCCGAGCGATTTGTACAGGTTGCCGATCTGGATGAGCGCGTTCACGTCGGCCGGGTTCGCCTCGAGCACCCGCTCGTAGCCCTCGATCTGCTTGAGCCGCATGTCGGTTATTTCGTCGGCGGGACGGTTCACCAGCAGGGTGATTACCAGTATCGGTATTCCTATGCAGAGCAGGAGGAGAATTGTTCCGGCAATGATGTATTTTTTTCTATCGTTGTAGTAGCGCATGGCTCCCTCTTAAAGGTCTTCGTCCAGGTATATGCCTTCGAGCTTTTTCTTCGTCTTTTTCGATTCGTGCCCGGCTTCCTGGTCCTTTGATTTATGCATTGTCTTGTCGATCGTGGCGCCCCCGAGCATGAGGGCCTCCTCGATGGTAACGTCGCTGCCCGGGGGCGGTATCGCGAAATTAGGGTCTCTCAGCAGTTCGATGGCGCGTTTTATCCTGGCATACTGCGGATCATCCTCCGCGATCCTGATATAGGCTTCCCAGTTTTCTATGGTGTTCTCCTTGTCCCTGAGGAGCATCAGGTAGGAGAGGCCTATGTGGTAGTAGGCGAACTTGAGCTGGGGATCTACCTCGATGGCCTTCTTGAAGAAGTCGACCGCCTGGACGCCGTCCTTTTTATAATAGTATATCTGTCCGATCCGGAAATAGTTTTCGCCCGTTTCAGGCCTGAGGCGGACGCACTTCTGGTAGAGGTCCAGGGCGCCGTCATACCTCTTTTTTATGAGGAATATATCGCCAAGATAAGAGAGAGCCGCCGCATGGTCGGGATTCCTGTCGATGATGCGCTCCAGCAGCGACTCGGCCATGTCGAACTTTCTCTGGAAAAAATAATCCGCCGCCCTTCTGAACATATCCTCTTCAGTATCGGCCTGGGAAAATGATGGGATGGGGAGGGCGCACAGAAAGGCGAGAATGAGCGCTGTTACCCCCAGTTTTGTTAACCTGCCATATCCCCTGTGAAATGTAAGCATTCTATATATCATACTAATACTTAGACACAATAACCGGAAAAAATGCATCAATTTTTTTAAATTTTATGCCATATTTAAAGCTCAATATGCAAATTCATTAAGATGTGACTTCTTGTGAAACTAGCATTTTGCACTCGCAGGGTCCCTGCCATGGCATTTTAAGGGGCTTCACACCTTAGACCCAATATTCATTGATTAATAGATTCATAGCCGATGCAAAAAGAGCCGAGCAGCCGAGGACTGTTTGAGTCTTCACAACCTTTGTCCGAGTTCCGCAGGCTGTGAGGCTTTTTGCATCGGCTACTTGATGATCAATAATTCCATCCCCGACTCCGCGATCATCTCTTCCGCAAGCGGATCTTTGTACGGCGACCTGCATATTATTTTCCTGATGCCGGCGTTGATGAGCATCTTGGTGCAGATGGAACAGGGCTG
>JAFGJX010000047.1 GCA_016928865.1 Spirochaetota bacterium | reverse complement strand
TTGAAGCTCTATGAAAACGACGACCATTGTGCAATGGGACATTATAACGAGTGGCTTGACCTCTCCTTTGAATGGCTGCATATGCAATTCAATAAATGAGATACCGTCGAATGACCAAACTTAAGAGGCATAATTGAATTTCAATGACCTTTTCTATTAATAGCGAAATTTTAAATCGATAAAACACTTCCGATATAGGATATTATACCTGAGCGGGGGCAGATAATTTAAGAGGAAATTCCTAAACGGAATATAGTAAAAAATATTGTTAAAACACAGAACATATTTCTTTAGAGAATGAAGAATATATTACCATCACATATAAATATATTGAATTTCTTATTGCTATAATCAAAAGCTTTTCTATTTAATTTTTATGGAGAAAACCTTAAAGATATTTAATGAATTTATCAATGATGGACAAACAGCCTCCGCCCTCCTTGGCTTCGGCTGCTAATTGCAATAAAGGCGGAATGACTTCAGGCAACAGCGGGCAGACGCCATTGCCTCTTTATGGTGTTGAGAAAATATATTGACCTTTAGAAAGATTCATTTATAATATAAACGTTATTGTTCCCCAGGGCAACAGCGCCTGCCCGCGGACGTTGGGCGACATTTTGCATTAATATAATTTATTAAAAATTAATTAGGACTTTTATATAAAATGTTAATAGTTGTTATTACAGATATTATGAAAATCATCATGTAATGGATTCTTTATGAAGATATTTGGGACAGCTTTGAATATAATTGCAGGTTTATTTAATTTTTTTGGGTCATTTTTGGCTTGTGCTATTTCATGGGATTATAATACTCAATCTTCTATTATAGGTTGGCTGGCATTCTTAACATCATCTTTATTATTAGTTGGCGCCGGAATGACAGTCTCTAATAAAAAAATTACTCTTATGATAGGTTCTATTATTGTAATTATTACTTCTATATGTGGCTTAGTTCTTGTGAATGTTTTTTTTCTTTTTGGTATAGTATCAATAATAAGTGGTAGTTTTACCTTAATAGCTTCATTTGAAATTAATAAGAAGAATAAAATAGAAAATATTAATAGCAAAACGTCGCCCAACAAAGCGTAGCGCGCTTCGCTCCCTGGCCCGACCTAGGCGGGCCTGCGGTGCGCTGATCAGTATGATCGAGTGTCGAGTTGCGACAGGAAGTCGCGGAAAGGCTCGACCTCGGCCTCGCGCTTATCCCGCCAGCTGCGGCGCGGGTTTGGGGGGAGATATCAAACGCGCCTTGCTGGCGGGGAGGGTAAGACAGGCCGGGCCTTTTTCGACTTCCTGTCGAGGCCCGGCATTGAGACATCCTGTCTGGCAGACGACACAGTCTCAAGCAGTGCAGGATGTGCGAAAAGGACACTGCCTCGGCAAACCCGCTTTGCGGGTTTCGGCTATGTTTGAAATGTTAGACACAATTTTTTCACAATAATTCACGAGAAACGTTTGAGAACGCCGGCATCCATACCGGCTAAGATAGTGATATTGAAACTTAATAGATAGATATATAAGGAGAATATCATTATGAAGGTCATTGCATTTATTGGAAGTAATCGTAAAAAATATACTTATGTAGCTTCTGAGAGATTTTTAAAGAACCTGCAATCGCTTGGGAATATTGATTGTGAAATAATTGTTTTGAGTGACTATAATTTACAAATCTGTAAAGGGTGTAGGGTCTGCCTCGATAAAGGGGAGGAATTCTGTCCTTTAAAGGATGATCGTGATTTGCTTATTGATAAAATTATAAATTCAGATGGGGTTCTATTCGCTACACCAAACTACTCCTTTCATGTTTCAGGAATTATGAAAGTATTTCTTGATAGATTTGGCTATCTCTTTCACCGCCCACGTATGTTCAGTAAAACTTTTACCAGTATTGTTGCTCAGGGCCTTTATGGTGGGAAGGTAATAATAAAGTATTTTAATTTTATCGGTGAGGCCTTGGGGTTCAATGTGGTTAAAGGAATTGTTATGACAACAGTAGAACCTATGTCTGATAAAAGACAATTAGCTATAAATAAAGATATTGATAATCTCAGCAGAAAGTTTTATAAACAGCTTGTAAACAAGGAATATCCCAAGGCATCATTGAAGGGTCTGATGGCCTTTCGGATGGGACGTTCGAGTATAAAAACTATGCTCGATGAAAAATGGCGGGATTATCAATTTTATAAAGATAAAGGTTGGTTTGAGTCAAATTATTATTATAAGGTGAAAATGAGCTCTTTAAAAAAGGTTCTGGGAAAGCTCTTTGATAAAATTGGAAAAAGTTTAGCAAATAATAGTTAGACATTGATAGAGAATTATTTTTATGGTATCGCCCCTGTCATCCATGGTGGGGGCTGCCGAATCTTTGGTTATAAAAGAAGAATGAAAATACTGCGTCTAACACGGGGCAAGCGGACATGAAGCATCCAGTTTCACGCCTGCAGGCGGCCATCCTGACCGCACTGTCAAGCCACAACAGGAAGTTGCGAACAGGCTCGACCTCGACCTCGTCCATTTCCAGCCGCTAACGGCGGATGATTGAGAAGATTGAGCCGCCTTGACGGCGGTGCGCTCAAATCTTACACAATAATTATTTTACCTTTTATAATTGACAATTTTTAGATTTTTATTGTCATATAAAAACTAAAAATATTATTGAAACAATAAATGGTGGCAAGAATAATTACAGGCGTTTTTGTTGCAGGTCTTCCGGTTTTTATTATGCTCGGCTGGGCCTCCTGTGCAAAAAAGAAAAAGCCGTTCTACCCTGTCCTCCTGTCTGCAATAAATTGCAATGCATCAACCGGATATTATAAAGCACTCGATGTTTGTTCGGCATCAAATCCGTGTCCCGTGGGAAAGCTTTCCGTTGAGCTGATACCCTTATATCCGGATGGGATCGCATTTTCATCTCCGGTCCCGGCCTGCAGCGACTCGGGGATTGATGATGATGGAGCGCCATACTCCACCACAGGTATTGATGGTATTACACGCTATGCCTGCATACACAGGCCAGCGGGTGGAACGACTCGCCCCCTTATTATCTGGTTTCACCCCGGCGGCAAGGGCACGGCCACTCATCTTTACGAAGAAACAAATCTACGGAAAAAAGCTGACACATACGACCTGGGAGGCACGTCAGCCGGTTACGTAATTGCCGCCATACAGGGAAGAGCGCTCCACTACCCCACCGCCTGGCCCAGGGACGGGTTCCATCATGATTTTTACTTCCGTTCATTAGGGGTGCCCTCCAAAAATCCGGACATCGCATTCACGGATGCCCTCATCGACCAGATCGTTTCCGAAGGCGGAATCGATACCAACCGCATATATGTAATGGGGTGGTCAAATGGCGCAATGTTTGCCCAGCTGTACGCTATTGCCAGACACGAAACAGCAACAGCCGGCGGAAACAGGGTTGCCTCTGCAGCGGTCTATTCCGGCGGCGATCCATTTCACAGCATAAACCAGGGTGATAATTGCCGGCTCAATCCTTATCCCGGTTCAAACGTGCCGATTAAGATCATACGCCGATCGTGCGATGGAGGCCTGGCCTGCGATCCGATCCATCAAGTGTGGTTCGACACCCCGCCCGGCCATGAAACTGAAGGCTGGATCTCAATAGCAGCTGACAGAGTGGGCACAACACCTGATGTAACCACGATAGATGGCTATGGCAACGTGGTAGCGACCGGCTGCGCAAGCGATATAAGCCAGTGCGCTCTTTTTTATGGGGCAGGAGAAGCCTGTGCTTCATTAACCGCCAGCGAATGCAACAATCTGGGCGCCATTCTGAATCACGTACGCTGGCCCAGCGGCCGCCGCGAGGGCGGAGACGCAGCTGACAGGGAAGCGATACTTTTGGATTTTCTTAAAAATAATACGTTATGATCCTAACGTATTATGTCAGCGGGCATAAAACGTCAGGCCGCACTGTTTTGTACTTGCAACATGATGACATCTCATTACCATGAGCACCTGGTGCCGAAAAGGCAATAGTTGGATTTTCACTACACGACCTGGAGTCATCCATGAAATACACAGTCACCCTGTTTCTCATGACAACATCACTCGTCAGTTTTGCGTGCATATCCAATAATTTCACAAAGCTATGCGCCTCTTCGGACATTACGTATTCAATTCCGGAAGGATTCAGGCCTGTGGAAATAAAACAAAATCCCGATCTCGCGTATCACTATGCGGTAAAACACAAAAACAAAAAGCTGGAGATACGCTATTCAATATTCCCCCTGAAAGAGGATGCTGAAGCATATAATGAATATGTAAAAAACCGTTCAAAAAAGAGAATTATCCTGATCGACCCGAACAAAGACCATGAACTTTCAGCAATCACTGCAGCGATGAACATATCACGCTCAAAAATAAAAGAAGGATTTCACACATTCAATCCGGATGCCGTTAAACTTGATTGCAACGCGGACTGGGGGGCTTCATATTACATTGAAAACAATTCCATCTATGGGAAAGGGTATAAATACTCCCTGGTCGTTGCACTGCATAAAAAAAACAGAGCCAATGCATTTATTGTTTATTTATTCGATACCGAAGAAGATGTCGGCAATGAAATCGCCGCATCATTCTGCAATCTGAAGTTTAAATAATATTTTGCTCCATACGCTTATAAGAACGCAACAGATTCATGCGTCCGAGTCCCAAGGACGACATATTCTGACATATAATTTATTCTGTACAGATTCCCCTGGAAAGGCAATTATTCCCACCGTAATTTTCAACCTCTCATCTTTTTTATCGTGAAGAAAATATTTTGTTGTTTAAGCAACTGAGCATGGGATATTATTCCAAAAACAGCAACATAATAGTTTAATATAATGACAAGCCGCTATATCACATACACGATACATAAGAAACTTTACTGCAATCATCCCGATTTTGAAAATCCGGATATAACAACGATCATAGATCAGTGCGATTCTCCTGATCGCTCCATCACATCACCCAAAAGGAGACTCCCATGAGATTTAACGCCACCTTAAGCAGAACCCTCCTCTCATCCTATGAAGACGCGGGAGTATTCCTGAAAAAAAGGGCCACTGCGCTCTTTTACCTGTGTCTATTCATGTTTATTTTACAGGTGCTGCTCCTGCTGGCTCTGATCTTCAGTGGCATGCTCAAGCTGCCGCAATTCCTTACACTGTTCCTCGATTTCATTGCCGTCATCATTACGCTCATGTTTTTGATCCGCGGACGTTACACGATAGCGGCCAACGTGATTACCATATCCTCAGGCCTGATAATTTCAGCCGGGTTTTTCTCAAAGCTTGCCTACGCTCCAATCGAAGGGTATACGACCCTCGCCTATTTCATGTACATGGTAATCGCCAGCGCCGCACTCCTCACACGCCCGGCGGTTTTTACCGGCATTGTGCTTTTCTTCGTCGCCTCGGACGTCATATACTACATACTCGCAAAGCCTTATATCGCTGCAGAATTCCAGGAGATGTTTACCATGGCCGCGATTGAACACGGATTTTCCATGCTGGCCGTTTTCATTCTGCTCGGCGCCATGCAATATATCAACAATTCGGCAGTCACCGCTGCGGAGGAGGAGACTGCAAAGAACCAGCACCAGAACAGGATCATAACGGGGATTCTGAAGAAGGTCGCGAGTATATCCGATCTTTTATCCTCCTCATCCGATGATGTTTCCATGTCTGCCGACAGTCTGAGCACCGGGGCCAGCGAGCAGGCATCAAATATCGAGGAGATCACCTCTTCGCTGGAGGAGATCGGGGCGAGCATCGAGCAGAACACGGCGAATTCGAAAAGGACGAACGAGATCGCCGCCCGCACCGCCTCAATGGCCCTCGAAGGAGGAAAGGCGGTGGAAGCGACCCATGACGCGATCAGGAAGATCCACCAGAGGATAAAGGTCATCGAAGATATCGCTTCCCAGACCGATCTCCTGGCACTCAACGCGGCCATCGAGGCGGCGCGGGCGGGTGAGAGCGGAAAGGGATTTTCGATTGTAGCCAGCGAAGTCCGCAAGCTCGCAGAGAAGAGCCAGATGGCCTCAAAGGAAATAATCGAGCTTGCCGACGACAGCGTAACGGTCGCGGACAAGGCTGGCGGCCTGATGAAAGCGATCGTGAGGGATATTCAGGAAACTGCCGAGCTGGTCCAGGCGATTACCCGCTCCTCGGAGGAGCAGAACAGCGGCGTGGAGCAGATCACCACGGGCATGGAACAGCTCAACAGCCTGTCGCAATCAAACGCTTCCCTCTCGGAAGAGCTGGCCGCATCATCCGATATTCTGAAAAAACAGTCTGCCGACCTGAAAAACATACTCACGATGGATCAGGAAGGATAACATGTGGTGGCGTGTCAAATAAAGCGGCAGGAGAATTTCTGCACACGACTCTGCAGGCCGGCCCGGACTTCGTCGGCGGCATTCACCGCGGTCCGGTCCGCGTACGGCTCTTTGATCTCCTGGAAGCGGTTTACGCTCTGACGCGCGCTCCTGCACAGAAAGCATTTAACCAAAAACAAGCTTGATCACCATACCGAGCCCGAGCGAAAGGGCAACCACCACCGCTGTGATGGCGGACACCTCCATTACCGCTTTCCTGTAGAGCAGGCCCTTGACCACCGACATGAAAAACGTAAACACCGTGATGATGAGGACCACGGCTCCGAGGGCGACCACAAGGGCAGCGTAATGGCTTTCAAAGATAAAGTAAGGGCTCACAATAACGGCGACCACCAGCAGATAGACAACTCCCGTGTAGAACGCCGCTTTTAGCGGCTCGCCCGAGTCCCCCGCCTCTGCCTTCTGTGATAGGTATTCAGACGCGACCATGGCCAGTGTCGCGGCCATGCCGCTTATCAGAGCGGTTTTTCCCACCAGGATGGCGCTTGACAGCGCGAAGGTGAGCCCAACCACAATGCCGGTTATCTCCTGGATCGAGTTGTTAATGGCGAGGACCATCGACCCCATGTGGGTGATCACCCCCTCCTCTATCTGCGCCATGAGGGACTCTTCATGCTTAACCTCTTCGCTGATGATTTTCTTTATTCCCGGGACCCTGTCCTCGACCTCTTCGTAATTGTGCTCCGCCTGGTCCTCTCCGTTGCTCATCATCTTCATGGTGAAGGTAATGCCGAAAACCCAGGAGACCATCCGGAAAAAAAAGATCTTGATGTAATCGGGACGGACCTCCCTTCCGGTGATTTTTTTAAAAAAATTATAGTGGCGAAGCTCGTCACCCGATATCTTATGGAGAATCTCTCCATTTTTCCCTTTAAACCGTCGCGCCAGGGCGCTATAAAGGATATGCTCGGTGATTTCGTTCTTTTGATATATGAGGATTTTTTTCAGGGTTTCTTCTTTCATCTTAAATGACTCCACTTCATTTATGTATTGGCGATGCCCATTATCCAAGAATTTCAGCGCAAAAACTAACAATTTAAAGACTTCTGTCAAGGTGGTTTTCAATCATGAGGGGGTCAGAGTAAACAAAAACCGATAGTTATCGGTAATAACAGGGGTTTAGAGCAACTAGGGATCGATAGTTATCGGTTACAAAACCGGGCCCCGATGACGCCTGAGGCCCCAAAGAACGAGGAATGGCGCTACTGAAGATACATTTTTTCAAATTCTTCGCGAGTCATGATGACAAAGATCTTGTTCAGTTTCGCCTTGTTGAAAATGCGGGATATGGACTCGTTTAAATCGAAAAACACCAGCTTGATATTATGGGCCATGGAATAATGCAGAAATTTCACAAATGTCCCGATTGCCGAGGAATCGACAAAGGTCATTTCGGAGCAATCGATGGCCATCACCTCCGGGTTGAGCGCGACCGTCTTGTTCCAGGTCTCCTCCACCTGCCGAACATACCCCAGAAAAAACTCACCCTTGATCTTTATTATTTGAAGTTTGGCATGATCTTCAACATCAATTGAAACCACATCGTTCTCCTGTTCCATAAGTAATGCATATCCTGTCGATGGCAGCTACCGATAATAAAAATATCCACCGGCAACAAAATTATTGACCTCCGTCAATGTACATACAATAGTTATACCATAGTGAAATTTGAGTCAACAAATTTATATAAAATGTATTGACTAAAGCAGGGTGTCTGAAACGCCGGTATGCCGGCACACTCGACACAGGCACGAAATGGCCGGTTTTACCGGTTTTAGCAGGCAGTGCCCAGCCAGCTACCATCACTGCAGAGGAATGCATATGATAATCCTTGAGGGCGGTCTCGAACAGGTCAACGGCTTTACCTACTCGGCGCTTGAATGCGGCATCCGTTACACCGGACGGCTCGATTACTGCCTGATCGCATCGGAGCTACTCTGCAATGCGGCGGGCGCATTCACCACCAATATGGTCTCAGCCGCTCCGGTCAAGCTGTGCCGCGCCAGAGTCGGCGGTCCCGTGCGGGGCATCCTCATCAACGCGACCAATGCCAATGCCTGCACCGGAGACCAGGGGTTCCGTACCGCTGAAATCCTTACTTCTGACATAGCCAGGCGGCTCGGCGTTTCACCGGAGGCGGTGCTCATGGCGTCAACAGGGATCATCGGCCGGCAGCTCCCTCTGGATAAAATGATGCAGGCGCACCCGGACCTCGTCGCCGGCCTCTCCCGTGACGGCGGCAGGCTGATACCCCGCGCCATCATGACCACCGACACCATACCGAAGGAGACATGCGTCTCCTTCCAGGCAGCGGGCCGGGAATACCGCATTGCCGGTACCGCCAAGGGTTCGGGGATGATAGCCCCGAACATGGCCACCCTGCTCTGTTTCATCGTCACCGATGCGCCCCTGCGACGGGAAGACCTTGCTGCGCTGTTCGGCAAAACCATCGGGACCACGCTTAACGCGATCACCATCGACGGCGACATGTCCACCAACGATACGGCGCTCATCCTGTCGCCCCGCTCCGACACGCCCCTCGCGAAAAAGGAAGACCTCGCGGCCTTCGAAGAGGCGCTTCGGGTCGTGCTCACGCGCCTTTCCGAGATGCTGATCGACGACGGCGAAGGGACCACAAAACGGGTGCGGATTACCGTGAAAAACGCGAAATCAGACCATGACGCCTCGCGCATCGCGCGCGCTGTCTCCCAGTCGCTCCTGGTTAAAACGGCTTTTTTCGGCAACGATCCCAACTGGGGAAGGATCGCCGCAGCCGCGGGCTACTCCGGCGCCGAGATCAACGAGCGCACGCTCTCGGTCCTCTTCGACGACATGCCGCTCCTGGTAAACGGCGCGCCGGTTGAATTCGACCGAGAAGCGCTGGTCGGGATCATGAAAAAAAACATCTTCGAGGTCGTTGTCGATATCGGTCTCGGCACATGCGGCCACTCCATACTCACCACTGACATATCGTTCGATTACGTCAGGATCAACGCCGAATACTCGACATAGCATCCGGGGCCGGCCGCCAATTTCGGATTGACAAGTAACACCGTTCAGCGTATGATAAAAATCGGCCGCCGCCGGAAGACGGCGGGATAACGTCCCATGCATAAAATGATCATCACAACCGCAGTGCTGCTCTTCTCGCTGTCCGCTGCCGCGGATACGCCGCGGGAAAAAGTGCTCATATTCAACCTTTCGATCATACACGAGAAAAGCGTGCTGGTGGACACGAATAAAAAAGAAGAGCGCTTCGACTATTATTCCCTTATCATCCCCCACACCATCGCCAAGCACCTGAACGTGTCCGGAAAGGTTGATGCGCAAAAAATCGGCGAGGAACTCCCCCTGAAAGATATCGGAAGCGGTGAGTTCTACGACAGGATGGCGGCGCTCGCGGCCGGGCACGCGGCCGGGTTCCTGCTCGGCGGAAAAGGGACCATCCGGGGCAGAAAACTGACGCTCGAACTCGCGCTGATCGATGTCAGAAAAAAAGATTTCTCAGCCATCATAAAAGAGACCTTCGAAACCGGCGCGGAATTGAAGAACATTATCGCGGAGGTCAGCGCCGACATCGAGCGGCGGCTCGCTATTTCGATAGATGAAACACGGGCGGAAAAAATCAAGAAGGAGCCCGCGCCTGAAACAGCGGCGACTGAAACCCCGGCGGCTGCCCCCGTTTCTCCCTTTCTTAAAATGTACCGGGCCCTTGACGGGCTTTCATTTGGCATCAGGACGGGAAGCTTCTTCATCAAGGGCCCGTTTTCCAAAATTTATGAGGATTCCGAGTACATCGGTCCCTACCTTCGCTACGGCATCCTGTCCTGGCTCGGCGTCTCGATTCAGGCGGATTACCTCTGCGCCGACAACGGCGAGATCGTGGTGCGAAAAAACAGCTCCATGGCCCTGTGGGGCATATCCGCAAACGCGGACTTCACCTGGCGACTTTTCAGCCGTTTCGGATTGAGGCTCTCGGTCGGGACCGGCGTATCCATCGGCCGGATATACCTCTGGGGGTCGGAGAATCCGTTCGGCGGCCTGAACAAGCAGGAACATTCGATAGATCCTTACCTGAATTGCGCCGTTTCCACCATTATTCAACTAATGCCCGTTGAAATCGAGTTCGGCGGGTCCTACAAATCCGCCTTCTTTAAAGGAAAATCCCTGTCCCTCCTGGCCGTCTTTTTCGGCATAGGGTACCATCTCTGATTTATCAGGAACCATCCGTAATTATATAATATTTTTCTTGACGGGCCGAACTGTTTTATTAGCATGAACTTTGTTCTTTATTTGGCCGTATGTCAGTTATTCATATTGCAATCGGGACCGTTCCCGATTTTATTTTTTTGGAAGCTACCCGCGGCGGGAGGGGAACATATTTTATTCACCGGGATATCGAATATGAGTTCACGCATACTGGAAACAATCATGGCGGACGATAAAAATCACCTGTTTCAGAATTACGGCGCGCGAAAGCCGGTATGCTTTGTTAAGGGCGAAGGCTGTCACCTCATCGACCAGGACGGGAAAAGATACGTCGATTTTTTCTCAGGGATCGCGGTAACGAGCCTGGGGTATGGCAACAGGGCCTTCCGGAACGCCCTTCACCGCCAGATCGACAGCATCATCCACAGCTCCAACCATTTCTACAACAGGGAGCAGAACGAGGCCGGCAGGCTGCTGGCGGAGGCATCCTTCCCGGGCAAGACGCTCTTTTCCAACAGCGGCACCGAGGCCAGCGAAGCGGCCATCAAGCTCGCCCGCCGGTACGGCATGAGCCTCGGGAAAAAGAGGTATGAGATAATCACCTTCTCGAATTCGTTCCACGGGAGGACTTTCGGCGGCATGACCGCGACCGCACAGAAAAAGATCCATGAAGGGTTCGGCCCGCTGGTGCCCGGGTTCATCTATCTCCCCTACAATAACATCGAGCGCTTCGCCAGGGAGACTAAAAAGAACCGGAACATCTGCGCGGTCATGATCGAGCTGATACAGGGAGAGGGCGGGATTGTGATCGCTGACAAACATTTCGTGCGCGACCTCTTCCGCATCTGCGCCAAAAACGGCATCCTCACGATCGTGGACGAGGTCCAGACAGGCATTGGCAGAACCGGCGCCATGTTCGGCTACCAGCATTATGGCGTAACGCCCGACATCATAACCCTGGCGAAGGGACTGGGCGGCGGAGTGCCGATCGGCGCCATACACGCGAAAAGCTTTCTTGCGGATTTTCTTCCCGGCGGCGCACACGGCTCCACGTTCGGTGGCAACCATCTCGCATGCGCAGCCGCGGCAGCGGTGCTGAAGCAGGTGCGCGGAAAGAAATTCCTCGAAAATGTGAACGCGGTAAGCCGGTACTTCTTCGACGCGCTGAACGCCCTCGCCGGGAAGGTCGGACTCATCCGGGAGGTGCGCGGCATGGGCCTTCATATCGGCATCGAGCTGACGAGGCCGGGCGCGGATATGGTTTACCGGGCGCTTGAAAACGGCCTGGTGATCAACTGCACGGCGGAAAAGGTGATACGGATAATGCCGCCGCTGACCATATCAATGAAAACGGCGCGGGAAGGCATGAAGATTTTCGAACGCCTGCTCATGCAGGAGGGGGGAAGACAGTGAGAATTCCGAAACTCAACACCAAGGACCTGGTGACCGTGAGCGACCTCACCAGGAACGAAATCATGGCGCTCTTTAACCTGACGGCCGGCCTGAAAAGGGACGCGGCACGGGGCAGACACCCCGACTTTTTAAAGAAAAAATCGCTCGCGATGATATTCGAGAAAAGCTCCACGCGCACCAGGGTCTCGTTTGAGACCGGAGTCACCCAGCTCGGCGGCCACGCGCTGTTCCTGGACGGGAACAGCATCCAGCTCAGGCGCGGCGAAACCATCTTTGACACGGCGAAGGTGCTTTCCCGCTACGTAGACGGCATCATGATACGCACCTTCTCGCACGACAACGTGGTCGAGCTGGCGAAGAGCGCATCCGTGCCGGTCATCAACGGCCTGAGCGACGAGCACCACCCGTGCCAGGCCCTGGCAGACTTTTTCACCATCTTCGAGCGTGACAGGAGGCTCAAAGAGGTGACCATGGCCTATGTCGGCGACGGGAACAACGTCGCCCATTCGCTTATCCAGTGCGCCGCCATCCTGGGCGTGAACATCGTGCTGGCCTGCCCGGCGCAGTACGAGCCCGATCCGACAATCGTGGAAGACGCCCGCCGGGTCGCGTCGCGCTCCGGTTCAAAGGTGACAATCACCCGCGACCCGGAAGCGGCGGTCCGGGACGCACACTACATCTACACCGACGTCTGGATCAGCATGGGCGAGGAAAAAAAGGCGGCGGCCAAGAAAAGGGCGCTGGCGAAATACAGGATCACGAAAGAGCTCCTCAGCAAGGGCAGACCCGACTCTAAGGTGATGCACTGCCTCCCCGCACACCGCGATGAGGAGATCGAGGCCGACGTGCTCGATTCGGGCCGCGCCATCGTGTTCGACGAGGCCGAGAACAGGCTCCACGTGCAGAAGGCCGTCATGTGCGCGCTGATGGGAAAATAGCATGGATCGCCGCCGCGTCAACAGAGCGGCGGCGAAACCGAGATCACACCGGCACGATTCCCCGGCTATATACTGCCGACGGCATGTCACGGCAAGAAATTTTTTGCGCGTTTTACTTTCCAAATTCTTCCAGATGTGTTATATTTCTTTTATTGTATCATGCCATTGAACGTATTATCCGGATTTTTCCGGAGTTTAAGTGTCACTTGTTGTGCGATATGACCCTGCTCACCGGTACAGGCAACAGGGAGGTGATAAAGCACAAATAGCAATTCTTTACGAAGTCAGAAAAGCGATTTCAGGAGAAAAAGAGACACGTTTACGTCATGCAGACATCCCGCGACACAGTCCTCATAATCGATGACAGCAAGACCCAGCTGGACATGGTCAGCTATTACCTTGAAGAGCTGAATACTATCATTTTAACCGCACAATCGGGAGAGGAAGGAATCGATATCGCAAAGAAGCGAAAACCCGACATCATCCTTCTCGATATAAACATGCCGAAGATGGACGGGTACGAGACGTGCCGGTTGTTAAAAAAAGACAGGGAGTGCTCTCTTATCCCGGTCATTTTTATCTCATCGCTTGGCGAAATGGACGATATTGTCAGGGGGTTTGATGCCGGCGGGATCGACTATATCATCAAACCGGTAAAAAAAGAGGAGCTGCTGGCGCGCGTCAGGACCCATCTGACCATCAAGCACCTTCAGGAGCACCTGTTCAGGACAATTGAGGAAAAGCGTCTGTTGATCAACATCCTGTCGCATGACATATCCAGCCATCTTACCGTCATCCTGGGATCGGGCGAGATCGCCCTCACCCAGGGCAGAGAACGCGGGGACCATGACCTTGAAGAGACGATAGAGCCGATAATCGACGCGGCAAAAAGCATCAACGAGCTCATTGAGCATGTCCGTATCATGGATACCATCGACACGGGTAAAGCGGACCTGGAACTCGAGCCGATCAGGGTGGAGGAAATCATCTCCCATATGCTGAAGCAGTACCGGGGCCAGCTCGACGCGAAGAGGCTGCGGTTTATCTGCAATCCCCCGCCGGAGCGTATTTCGACGCGCATCCTCGCCGATTGGATCTCGGTAACGAACAGCGTGTTCGGCAACCTGATCTCAAACGCCATCAAGTTTTCATATCCGGATTCGACAATCACCTGTTCCATCCGTGAAGATACGGACAGGGTTGAAATCGTCATAAAAGATATCGGTATCGGCATGCCGCGGGAGATACTGGCCAACATCGTCAATCCAGCGTATCCCACGTCCCGGCCCGGCACGGAAGGCGAACGGGGGAACGGCTTCGGCATGCCAATAGTCAACAAATGCATGAACTCTTACGGCGGGTCACTCGATGTTTCATCCGTTTCGATCGAGGACCACGCAACCGACCACGGCACGGCCGTACGCCTGGTGTTCCGCAAGGGCTGATCAGTCTCTGCTCCCGGTTAATCCTTCAATTTAAAATATTCCATCATTGCACGGAGCTTCTTCGCGTTTCCCGCCAGCGAATCCGCTGTCGCGGCAAGCTCCTCGGCTGAGGACGCGTTCTCCTGGGCGACGCCGCTGAGCTGCTCTATTCCCTTGTTTATCTGGCCGAC
>JAFGJX010000046.1 GCA_016928865.1 Spirochaetota bacterium | reverse complement strand
GCGAAGGCGCACCGGGGCATCCTGTACGTGGACGAGGCAAATCTCCTCGATGATCACCTGGTCGATCTGCTGCTGGGCGCCTCCGCCGGAGGAATCAATATTGTGGAGCGGGAGGGGATAAGCTCCTGGCACTTATCCGAGTTCATGCTCATCGGCACCATGAACCCCGAGGAAGGGGAGCTTCGGCCCCAGCTTCTTGACCGGTTCGGCTTATGCATCCAGATTGATTCGCTAGATAAGACCGGCCGCAGGGTCGAGATCATGAAGCGCCATCATGAATTCATCGATGATCCGGCGTCATTCTGCCGCCGCTGGCTTGACGCGGAAACAGAAGAGCAGCGGCGCGTACAGCAGGCCATTTCGATGATGGGAGATGTTCGCATCACCCTTGAGAAATATTCGATTATAACCAGGATGTGCAATGAGGCGCAGGTGGCCGGCCACCGGGCGGACATCGTAATTGAAAAAGCCGCACGTGCACTGGCGGCCTATTACGGGAGGAATGAGCTCGAGTACCGGGACCTCGAGCTTGCGGCCTCCCTTGCCCTGCCTCATCGCGTCCGGAGGAAGGATGAAGAACCGCATAAAGGAGCACGCCTCCGCGCTAACAGGGATGAGCCGGCCGAGCAGATACAGGTCGGCGCCGCGACGGCTGACGATTGCGATTCCGGACGGAAAAAGAGCAAAAAAGAGAAAAAGAAATCCGGGGAAAGCAACGAGAGTGTCCAGGCAAATGCGGGGGAAAGCCGGAGGGAGCATGAGGATGATTCCAGGGAGTCGGTGGGGGGATTCTTCGTGCCGCACCTCGCCGGGAGCGGTGACGCGCCTAATGCTGCAACCCCGATCCCTTTTGACATTTCGCGCATTATCAACGGACGGATCAAGACAACCTTTACCGCTCCAGGCAGGCGATACTGCTCCGAATCGACCGCAAAGCAGGGGAGATATGTTCGCGCCGCAGTTAGCTCCGCGGGCGGCGATATAGCGTTTGATGCGACCATTCGCGCTGCCGCCCCTTTCCAGAGTATACGGCCGCGTGCGGAGGCCGTGATAAACATCCAGCCAGATGACATTCGTATAAAGATCCGCGAACAGAAAAAAAACACTCTCCTCGTCTTTGTCGTAGACGCTTCCGGCTCCATCGGCAACAAGCTCATGCGAGAGACCAAGGGCGCCATTCTCTATTTTCTTCAAGATGCCTACATCAAGAGGGACAAGGTCTGCCTGATCGCCTTCCGGAATGACCGCGCCGAAACGCTCCTTCCACCGACAAGCAGCATCGACCTGGCGATGAAAAAGCTGCAGGACCTTCCCACCGGCGGCAAGACGCCCCTGTGCGCGGGAATGCTTGAGGGATATAATGTGATTCGTTCAAGCCTGATAACCAACAAGGGGATCCTGCCCCTTCTTGTGCTTATAACCGACGGGCGCGCCAATGTGGGCATGGATGCCAGTCTGGCATCGCAGGGCACGAATACGTTTCTGTTGTATGACGAGCTGTTCGCCATGGCCGAGACCATTCGAAGCGAAAGGCGCCTTAACTCGGTCATCATTGATGTCGAGCCGGCGGTAATCGGAGCCTTCCGCATGTCCGAACAGATAGCCGAGAAGATGGGGGCGAAATACGTCGCCCTTGACGCAATAAAATCAGGAACGATTGCACATGCCGTTCGCACGGCGATCGCATCGCAAGAATACGAATGGAGGGAATGATATGGGAATCAAC
Organism: Spirochaetota bacterium; assembly: GCA_016928865.1. Lineage (GTDB taxonomy): Bacteria > Spirochaetota > UBA4802 > UBA4802 > UBA5550 > RBG-16-49-21. The sequence continues at coordinate 30,284 of JAFGJX010000046.1, read as the reverse complement.
GGACGCGTCGACACCATCCCCGGCAACACGCCGGTCACGGATGTACCCCCTGACTATTTTCCGGAGGGGTGCGGATTCTGGTTCAGGATTCCGGAAGGAAGGGACGCCGGAAAAAAAATGTTCTTCAGGGACAGCAGCCACGGGAAAGGGACGCCGAAGCGGACCATCGTGTTCGTGCACGGTAATCCTGAATGTTCGTATATCTATAGAAAGATCATCCAGGACGTTATCGATAAGGCAAAAATGCCTTTCAGGGTCATCGCGATGGACCATATCGGTTTCGGCCTGTCCGATCAGTCGACGTATCATCTGGAGAGCTTGAACCACGCGGAAAATCTGCTTCAACTGATCCGGCATCTGGACCTTGGAAATGTTACCCTGGTGCTGCATGACTGGGGCGGACCGATCGGCGTAGGGGCATTCCTGAAGGACCACAAACGTGTATCAAGTCTCGTGTTGACCAATACAACGATATTTCCGATGCCCGAGACCGGCATTACATATAATACGTATCCTATCAGATGGCTTGGGTGGGCAACTATACCGCTGGTAATGCCGAGAATATTCTGGGGCCATTATTCTTCATACGCCATATATCGGACACCCGCGAAGCCGTTCAAGCTAATATCCCAATTGATTATTTATATAGCTGCTGCGGTACTGTTTGGCATTTTTATTGGAAAGGAAAAGACCGCCAAGAAGTTTTTCAAGGATCAATTTAAGTCAAAATCCAACAGGATGAGTTCAAGGCGCTTTGTGCGTCAATCAGGCAAGTGGGGCACGGGCAATACCTTCCCTGAACCAAGTCTTGGAGAGCAGGACACGGCCCCCTTTTACCGGTTCATGCAGGACAATATCAAAAAGATGTGGGGACCGAAGGGTCAAAATATCGGCGTGCGGGCAGTGCTCGGCCGGTGGGATCCGCTCGGCAAGGACGAGGTGATCAGGCAGTGGACCGACAACCTCCCGCAGCTCGACGGACATGTCCAATTATTCAACAACGTGGGACATTTCATCGAAGAGGTCAAGCCGAAAGAGATCGCTGAAGCCATTATTGACGTTTCAAAGTTGTAGGCGGATATCGGACCTCCATCATTGCGAACTTCTTTTGGGAATTTTCACCAGAGGCTCGACCATCCGCATCCTGAATCGGATTAAAATGGGGAACGCTTTTTTTTTCACCGGTTGATTTCCGTGATATTAATATATGTTATGTCAAGGACGGTGGGAACTCCCATTCCCTGTGAAGATAAAACAGTCCTCTTCTTTTGTATTGTCTCCTTATTTAAAGCAACTGTGCATGCATGAAAAAATCAGAATGATTATCTGGCTCGGATTAAGATAATAAGAGCCTTGCTGCCAATCTGCGCCAGCTGTAAGAAATTCGGGACGGCAGGAGATTGCTTTCATCCGGCGGGACGGAAGCTGATCACAAGCGGACAATACGGCGTAATAAAGTATTTGTATTGACAGCATCGTTGTTTTCATAATAATAAGAGACATAATATCGTGATGAAAAAAATCCTCCTCTTCGCATCAAAGAATTCCGAGTATCGAGCGGCCCTTGAAAAGATCGGGTACTCGGTCACCGCATGCGCTCCCGGCGCCACAGCTCCTGAAGAGATCGGGTCTCTGCCGTCGTATGATATGGTCATCGCTGATGCCGCGGATTGCGTTGAAGGGGACGGCATACTCTATCGTATACTGCGTGAAAAAGGGAGTGTCGTATGCCTCGCGGACGCCATAACAAAAGAACTGAAGCATCGTATTATCGATTGCGGCATTGCCGATGTGCTGGTGAAATGCGATGCGGAATCACTGGCAGCTCTCGTGCCGGTCATCGGACATGTTCGCGGCGGCGATGCCGGTATGTTCGTTGTCCTTGACGATGAGGCTGCCACGAGGGAGATTGTCGGGAGCATCGTCACCAGGTTTAATTATCACGCGGTATGCATTGACACCGTTGATGAGCTGTTCGACGGGGTAATCGGTCCAGCCACCCGGTTCATACTGGTAAACCTCGGGATGCGAACGCTTGACCTGAACGGACTGGTCAGGAAGTTTTACGCGAGCGTCCCCGCCCGCAGTGTTCCGGTGCTGGCGTACAAAGACATGCGCGAGGGCGTTTTCGTGCACGAGCTTGTCAGCGGTCTGAACCGCCTCACCAGGTATATCCTCGGGACCGATGAGCTGTACGGCCTGCTGGTGGATATGCTTTTCAGGAGGGAGCTTGTTCCGCTGGTGGCGCAATTGAACGGCGAGTCGCAGGGCGAGGAAAATTCAGCCTTCGGCGCAGAGACCCTGAACCAGGTCTTCTATGCGTGCGAAAAAAGGCTCTTCGAGCGCACCGACCTGTTCGGCGGCGACACGCTGTTGTCAATGGCGCGGACCCTGCATGAACTGAACCTGACGCTCCAGAGGGTGGAGAGCCTGAAGTGGCTGAAGACAGACATCGATCCGAACGGGGTCAGTACTGCGGAAAGGGAGGGATGAGCCGGTGCTCCAGCTGGAGGTCTCCCTTCCTCATGTCTGATATGACCTGGAGGGATATCGACTGTCGATATATCTCCTTCGGATCGGACGGGAAGCAGGGACGCTTTATGGTATGGCACCGGAGGCAGAGCTTTTCCCGCTTCTTGATGTTCTTGATCCCGAGGACCGGATACATGCCGTTCTTTAAGGCCGTTTCGTAGGCGCCAATGCGGTCGATCGTGTCGACATGGCCGGCAAACTCGCCGTAGTCGCTTCCCGGCCCGTGACACGCCTCGCAGCCGACCCCCTCGTCAAGGGTAACCGGATATTTGCCGCCACCGGTCGTGTGGCAGGAGAGGCATCGGCGGTCTCTTTCGGGAGAGGCTACCGTAAGCTTCTTCGCTAACTCGATGGCCGGTGCGGTTTTCAGGATCAGTACCGCTTTGGCGTGGGGAGAGCGCAGCCATTTCTGGTACTGGTTTCCGATCGAATCGGCGTCGTGGCACGTACCGCACGACGCGCTCCCCACGTAGGAGCGCTTCTTTTTTTCGGACAGGGCGTATGTCGAAAAGGCGACGGTCAGCAGCATGACTGCGGCGATGATGAAGAAGGTGTTGGTGTGCCGTCTGTTTCTCATTGGCGGTACCTGTGCCAGTAAAACCATACCGGTTTATCGTCATACCGTCAAGCATATAATGCGCGCCGCAGGCGTGCCCTTCCAGATGTGGAGCGGGATGTGGCATAATGACCATGCCGCGCAATAAAATAGTATTGACAATCTGACCGGAGTTCGATGAAACTAATTAAAAGGAGGGGCCCGTGGCTGCAAGTGGACCAAATAACAGGAAGAAGCGGGTCGGTGAGTTTCTGCTTGAAAACAAGATCATAACAGAGACTCAGCTGGATGAAGCCCTGCTGCTGCAGAAGGACAATCCCGGCAGGTTGGTCGGGGAGATCCTGGTGACACTCGGCTATCTTTCGAAAGAAGAGCTTGTGATGGCCCTGGAAATGTACCTCATGGAAACGGATGTCTTGCCTTCCCACGTGGATGAATGGCTCGATCAGGAAGAAGTGGACCTGATCATCAAGAAGATGAAAGAGAAGTGACCTTCTCTAATCAATTTAGTTCTTGACAAACCAGCCATAATATCCAAGATATGCCCCCATGATAGAATTTGAAGATAAAATATGTTTCGGTTGCGGACCTGATAATGACAAGGGACTCCAGCTGAAGCTGGAGTTTGACGACGACACGAAAACGGCCTTTGGACAATATACCGCACACGAGCTTCTGGAAGGACCTCCAAACATCATCCATGCCGGCGTGATTGCCGCGTTACTCGATGAAACGATGATAACCGTCAACAAGTATCTCGAGACAATAGCCCTGACAAGCGAGTTGACGGTGCGATATCTCCAGCCTGCATATATAGGCGAGAACCTTTATATACGAGGATGGTATGTGAAGAAGAGCAAGCGTGTCATCGAAAACCGGGCAGAGATTGAGAATGAGATGGGCAAAATCGTTGCCAGGGCCAAGGGCAAGTATATAGAGTACGACGAAATTCCCCAGCAAGATTAAGAATTCAGAAATCAACAATCAAGCCGAAGTGGTGGAACTGGTAGACGCAGCGGACTCAAAATCCGCCGGTGGCAACACCATGAGGGTTCGATTCCCTCCTTCGGCAAACGAGGCGGCCCCGTACCCGGGGCTTTTCACTGTAAAAAATAAAAAAGAAACAGAGCCGGTATTGTGGAGTGTGTGGCAATCTGGTGAGTTGTGGTGTCTGGGTTTGAGGGCGGCTCTGTTCCTTTTATAGTATGCTTATAGTATGCAATTTATTGTGCACAGATAGATGGCGCATCAGAAAAATATGCTCAGGATGCATTTCTCATCAGAGGAAAAATTCCTGCTGTGGCATGCCCCATTTAATGTCTGAAATTTCAGTTGTCACAATGGTGCCCTTGAAGGACCTGATTATGGAATCAACGACGGGTCCGATATTCCTGGTTCCGGTGTTTCTAACAGGGCGGCGGACTGCCGCAGTATTTTTATAAAGCCGTGTTGATACAGCCTGATGAGGACTTCTTTTTTCAGTTCCGGCATTCGCATATACAGTATGGCCCGTTCTGTTTGCATAGGTTTTCATGGCTTTCCTTTAATTAAATTCTGCAAAGAGAATAACCGCAAAAGCGGCAAAAAAAGCAGCCGGATTCTGGAATTAATATATGCCCGCAATCCGGACAAGTTCTTATAATTGATTTAACCGGTGCTGTTTTCATACATGCCCCATTCACTACATATGTATACTATATATATGTTTAGTAAATTTTCAAGTATTTTTTTCTCTCCATGAAATTTTTTTAAGATTCATCCGTCATTGTCATATATGCTTTTATAGTTGATGTAGAGTGATGCTAGATGAATCGGTATATATGCTGATCGCATTTTCGTTGTGCCGGTGGTTGCATGATAGCTATACCATGAAAAAAGGTGTTTTTATAAGCGCTTGTAAAAAAATATTGTATTTATTGATCAATTTACAAATAAAGGCATAATAATTGATTCGTAACATCTGGAGATGTTCTACTATCATAGATACTATGATTGTGTGGCCGGGATATTTCAATAAGCAGTCGCCGTGTAAGGCGTCTTAAAATCCGGACGCGAGTTTATTTCAGTTTGATTAGCAAGAGGATACAGCATGACAAAACCAGCATTTGATCCTGAAAAGAGCATCGAGGAGATTTTGAACCTTGACGCGGAAGAGGCCCAGGCGAACGCGGAAACCATAGGGGACAAGCCGGGCGTAACAGGCAAAAAAGCCTCGGAGTTCAATTTTGATATAAAACCGGAAGAGCTGGAAAGCTTTCTCAATCAGTACGTGGTGGGACAGGAGGAGACGATCGAGGTTATCGCCACCAAGGTGTGTACCCATTTCAACCGGATGAATCTGGACAGCAAGATCCCTCCGAAAGAGCGGCTTGTCGGCAATATCAAGAGCAACATGCTTCTCATCGGGCCTACGGGTGTGGGAAAGACCTATATCGTAAAGCTCATCGCGAAAAAGATCGGCGTCCCTTTCGTCAAGGCGGACGCGACAAAATTCAGCGAGACCGGCTACGTGGGAGGCGATGTTGAGGACCTGGTCAGGGACCTGGTGCACGAGGCGGATGGAGACATCAGGAAGGCCGAGTATGGCATCATATACTTGGACGAAATCGACAAGATCGCCTCGACAGGCCACATGTACGGACCGGACGTGTCGCGCAGCGGCGTGCAGCGCAATCTTCTGAAGCTCATGGAGGAAGCGGAGGTGGACCTCAAGACGCCCCACGACCTGGCGTCCCAGGTGGAGGCCGCCATGGAGGCGCAGAGGACCGGGAAGGTTTCCCGCCAGAAGATAAATACCAGAAACATACTCTTCATCGTCTCGGGCGCATTCAGCGGCCTGGAAGACATGATCAACAAGCGGCTCAACAAACAGTCGATCGGCTTTGAGAAAAGCAAGGTTGCCGGAGAGGCCAGGCAGGATATACTCAAGAAGGTCAAGACGGAAGACCTCATAGAGTTCGGCTTTGAGTCCGAGTTCGTGGGGCGCCTTCCCGTATATGTGGTGTTGAACGAGCTGGACGAGGAAGGGCTCTATAAAATACTCAAAAACAAGTACAGTACCGTCGTGCTGGGCAAGAAGCTGGACTTCAGGGCCTACGGTATTGACCTGAGCTTTACCGATGAGTCGCTCAAGCTGCTTGCGAAAAAGGCGCACAGCGAAAAGACCGGCGCGCGCGGTCTCCTGAGCGTGTTCGAAAAGGTGCTGATAAAATTCGAAAAAAGCCTCCCCTCGACCGCCATCAAGAAGCTGACCGTGGACCGGCAGGTGATAGAGAACCCGGGCGAGGTGCTCAGGGAACTCCTCATCGAAGAGGGCATCCAGAGCTTCCAGAAGGAGTTTCTCGTGGAGCATGGCATCTACCTCGACTTCAGCAAGGAGGCGGTTGACAGGCTGAAGGAGATGGCGGGGGAACGGCTGAAAAGCATAAAACAGCTCTGCAACGACCTCTTCCGTGATTATTTTCATGGTCTGAGGCTCATGAAGCTTGAGCATTTTACAATTCCCCGCGAGGCTGTCGATAATCCGGATGATTATCTCAACAGCTTCATAAAGGAAAACTACAGCAAGTAACCGTTCCGATGCGGCATCACAGGGAAAAAAAAGCCCGTCCTGATGTTCCGGACGGGCTCTGTTTTTTTATGATGTGCCGGTTTATGCCGGAGAGATTGCGTCAACCGGGCAGACTGCCGTACACGCGCCGCAGTCCGTGCACTCGTTGGCGTCGATCACTCTTTTATCGCCCTTTTCGCTTATGGCTTCAACGGGACATTCGGATTCGCAGGCGCCGCAGTTCGTGCATTCATCGCTAATTACATGAGCCATTTAACAGCCTCCTAATTTTTCATCTGGAATCTTAGCTTAAAATCCCAGCATGCCTTGTCAATTTTTTTATCCGGCATAAAATTTTTTTTTTCAGGCCTGTATGCAATTGTGATTTATTATGATTACAAGAGGCGCAGCGAATTTTCATCCCGCGCTTGCCATGAAGGCCCGGCGGGGACGTTTCAAGGCCCCTTTTGAAATTCAGTATCGCGGCACATCTGATGTTTTAATGGTATACTGTATATCACACTGTGTCGATGTAATATATAGCAGTTTGCTGAGAAACAGGAGTCTGTGGACGATACACGGGAGTATCGCCATTTTCGAGGCTGGAAGTCGAGAAAAATGCAAGGCAGTGCGAATTCATTTCGTAATGCCGATCATGAAAAACTCCAGGGATGGAGTTACTCGGAAAATTGATTGAGGATTGGAATGATGAGTGATACCCAGCGACCGGCGGTCGTTTTTCTCGTTATGACGCTTTCCCTTTTTTGCCTGCGCCCACCCGCCGTGCTGTCCGGCGGCACAATCGCCCGTGATCCAGGGCCCCCGGCAAAACATGCCGCTGACGTTAAAATTCCCCGGGATTATAAAACACCGGAGCCGGCGACGATGCGGCACAGGGGAGCGGAGATAACCGTCGATCTCTGGGCTTCCGGATTTGCCCAGGGCATGGCGGTATATGCCGAGATATACCGCAACGACGCGGAGCGGAAGACGTCCTGGGAGCTGAAACAACTCACGTTCGACGGCAGGGAGATAGCGGCGTCAGAGCGAAGCTGGGGCTACCGCGCGCTGTTCGGAATACATCCTGAAACCAGGGCGGGGAATAAAATCCTCCGCCTGGTCTATGTTGCCGACGGCAGGGAGCGTGTGGAGAACATAACGTTGATTATTTCCGCGAGTGCGTTTCAGTTTTCCAGAAGGCCGCTTGACCTGGGAAAATTTTCCGATGTGGCGTACCGGCCGACGCCTGAAGAGATCGCATTCATCGAGCGGTGCAGGGAAAAGAAAAAGGAGGCCTTTGCCAGGAGCGGCCCCGACCTCCTGGGTGAAGCGGTATCGCATCCCCGGGACAGGCACTTCATCACATCGCCCTTCTGGGCGAAGCGTCTTGTCATGCAGTACCGGATCAAAAACGGTAAAAAGATCTATCTGAAAAACAGGCTGAATGTACACCGCGGCGTTGACCTGCGCGGCAGCACCGGGGACCCGGTATACGCTCTTGCCGACGGCGAGGTTGTGATAGCAGAACCGATGTACTATGAAGGGAATCTTGTCGTGGTTGATCACGGGAACAGGAATTTTTCCGTCTATATGCACCTCGACCGGCTGAAGGTGAAGGAGGGCGCGTCCGTGCGAGCGGGAGATCGTATCGGCAGCGTGGGATCGACAGGCCAGTCAACCGCCGCGCATCTTCATGTTTCATTGATACTCAATGGCGTAAGCGTGGACCCCCTGAGCCTCCTCGTCCTGCCGCTCAGGAAGTGACCTGACGTCCATTGCGGTCGTATTTATAGCCTGTTCCGACAGGCCAATGAAGCGCCGAAAAAAAGAGCTGAACGGCCGAATTAGCCTGTCCCGGCGCACGCCCTGTCATGCGCGGTCCTGATTTTTTATTATTAATTTGTTGAAAAGAAGAAGCACGGATTGTTTATTGTTGGGAACATTATCGGTTCGCATACAGGAAGGCCATGAAGGATCTTAACCCTCTGTTTAACCCGAAAAGCATCGCCGTTGTAGGAGCCACGGAAGCGCGGCTGAAATGGGGCTCCTTTATTCTTTCAAACATCCTTGACGGAGGATACCGGGGACGGGTCTATCCTGTCTCGTCCAGCAGCCAGACCGTGTACGGGCTAAGGGCATACGCGTCTCTCGCTGAAATCCCGGAGCGGGTTGACCTTGTGTTCATCGCCACGCCCGCCAGTACCATAATGCCAATCCTGCAGGAATGCGTCGGGAAGGATGTGCGCAATGTCGTTGTCATAAGCTCGGGTTTCAGCGAAACAGGCGCCGAGGGCGCGGCCCTTGAAGCGCAGATGGCTGAATTCGCGCGTGAGCATTCAATCAACATTGCCGGACCCAACACAATGGGGATAGCGAACGTAGGCATAGGCCTGTTCGCTACCGGCGGGCATCCGCGGCCGGCCCCTGGAGGAATATCGATCATCGCCCAGAGCGGGAACGTGGGCAACCAGATCATGCTCTGGTCCGAGCTGGAAGGATTCGGCATCGGCAAGTTCGTCGGCTCGGGGAACGAGGCGGTGCTGAAGGTGGAGGATTATCTCGAATACCTCGACAATGATCCGGAGACATCGGTAATTCTCATCTACATGGAAGGGGTCGATGACGGAAGGAGGTTCCTGGACGTGGCCCGGAACGGCACGCTCAGGAAGCCGGTGATTGCCCTGAAGGCGGGGAGGACCGAAGGCGGGAGCAGGGCCGCGGCATCGCATACCGGGGCCCTGGCCGGCTCGTTCAGCCTTTTTGAGGGCGTGATGCGGCAGTCAGGCATAATGATGGCCCTGAACCCCACGGAGCTGCTGGAGCTTTCGGCAGCCTTTGACAGCTTTCCCCTGCCGCGCGGGAACAGGGTCGGTATTGTCACCCTGGGCGGCGGCTGGGGCGTGATAGCGGCGGATGAATGTGAAGAGAACGGCCTGGCGATCCCGCCGCTCCCGGATGATATAAAGAAAAGGTTTGACCAGAAGCTGCCGCCCTTCTGGAGCAGGGCGAACCCGGTTGACCTTGTCGGGCAACCCGACGTCTTTCTCTTTTCTGAAGCCATCGAGCTGATGGCGTCCTGCGACGCGTTCGACGCGATCATCGTGCTGGGACTGATCGGCTCTGCCCGGTATGGCATACGCCCGGTACAGGCGGCGCATCGGCTCGGCTATGTGCCCGACGAAGAAATGGAGATGTTTAATAAAGGAGCCGCCACGGTCGAAACAGCCATCCTTGACACCATCCTCATGACGATGAGCAAGTATGACAAGCCGATCTATCCAGTGACGCTCGCGGCGTTTCCCGGAGATGAAATAATCCATAAAAGGGAAGGAAACAGGTACAAGGTTATCGTTTACAAGACGCCGGAGATGGCGGTGTTCTGCCTCTCGAAACAGTATCAGTACAGCGTGTATCTGCGGAACCGCGGCGGGGCCGCGGTAACATAGCTGGGGAATGGGAGCCCGGCATTTGCCTCAATCCTGATAAATATCTTGACCGGCGCGGAACGTGGTGCTAGTAGTATCAGCGCAAGCCGGAGGGGATGGTCCGTGAATGAAATGATGCTCATGGGGGTCGTGGTCCTGATAATCATTGGCCTCGGCGCCGCGGAGTACCTGAAGCACATGAAGAACCTGGGGTCGATACCGGTCAGGATCCACGTGAACGGCACGCGGGGCAAATCCTCCGTGACCAGGCTCATCGCGGCGGGCCTGCGCGAAGGAGGCATCAGGACCTTTGCGAAGACCACCGGTACGCTCCCGCGCATGATCATACACGACGGCACCGAATATCCGGTATACCGCCAGTCGAAGCCGAACATCATCGAGCAGGTGCGGATTATCGCCTTCGCGGCGAGAAACAGGGCGGAAGCCCTGGTCATCGAATGCATGGCGATACAGCCGTATCTGCAGAGCCTGTGCGAGCTGAAGCTTGTGCGGGCGACCCATGGCGTGATCACCAACGTGCGGGAGGACCACCTCGATGCGATGGGTCCGTCGGAGCGGGACGTGGCCCTGGCCCTGCTTGGAACGGTCCCGCACGGCAGGAAGCTCTTTACGTGCGAGCGCGACTATCCCGGGGAGTTCGCTGAAACCTGCGCGGATCGCGGCACCGAGCTTGTCGTGATACCGGAGGACGAGGTCGGGGCCGTCAGCGAAGCCGACCTTGCCGACTTTCCCTACGTCGAGCACCGCGACAATATAGCCCTGGCGCTCAGGGTCTGCGCGTCTGCGGGCGTGTCGCGGGAGACCGCGCTGCGGGGCATGAAAAAGGCCATGCCGGACATCGGCGCGATGAGCGACCTCTCGCTCGATTTTTTCGGCCGCCGCATCCATTTCATCAACGGCTTTGCCGGCAATGATCCTGAATCCACCGGGATGCTGTGGCGCATGGCCCTTGACAAGCACCCGGACGTCACCTCGCGTCTCATGATCATAAACAGCCGCATCGACCGCCCCGACCGGTCGCGCCAGTTCGGCGAGGCCCTGGCGCAATGGACGCGCGCCGACCGCTTCATCCTGATCGGCTCGGGCTCGTACTTTCTCGTGCGGTACGCGGTGAAGGCGGGGATAGACGCCCGGCATTTTATAAACGCGGAAGACCTTGAAACAGAGACGATTTTTGAAGAGATTTTGAAGTATTGCACGAAGAACACGCTGGTCATGGGCGTTGGTAACATAGCCGGACCGGGGCTGGAGCTGGTGACCTATTTCAAGAACAGGTCCGATGCGGTTCCGTCCTGACGGGAGACGCGACGTTCCAAGAAAAAGGGGATCCGGCCGGCGCGGGCGTATAAGACGAATATGACATGGAAAACATTATAACCCTTTCAATCGGACTGGGGCTGTGCGTGAGCCTCCTTTTTTCGGAATTTTTTGGCATCGCGGCCGGCGGCATGGTGGTGCCCGGATATATCGCGCTCTATCTCGACAGGCCGCTGGTCATTCTCGCCACCGTGGCGGTGAGCCTGCTTACTTATTTTATCGTTCATTCGCTCGGCTCTTTCATGATTATTTACGGCAGGAGGCGAACGGTACTCATGATACTGCTCGGTTTCCTTCTCGGCTGGCTGGTGCGCACTCTCGAGCCGGTCCCCATGGGGCCGCAGGCGGTTGAGCTTACCATCGTCGGCTACATCATCCCCGGCCTCATCGCCATCTGGATGGACAGGCAGGGCATTGTCGAGACCGTGTCGGCCCTGGTGACGTCAAGCGCCATCGTGCGGCTGATACTTATCCTTTTTTTCGGCAGGGACCTTGCGCTATGAAAAAGCTCATCTGGAAGCCGACCACCGTCTCGTGGCAGATCCACGTGGTGATCGCGATCATGGCGGTCCTCGGGATGATCATGGTCGAGTCATTCAAAGTCAATGTTAAGCAGCCGTCGCACGACGAAAAGATAGAGGCCGCGCGCTACATGCTTCAGGGGATCGAAATAATCAGGCGGCACCGGATCGCCACAATCGGCCCCATCAACAGGGTGATCGACCCGATGAGGACCGGCCTGATCGGCATGCTTTCGACGCCGATCACCAGCACCACGGTAGATATCGACTCGAAGCTGACTAGCATCAATCCGAACTGGGCCGCGGTCATCGTGGCCATGCTGAAGGAGGCGAAGGTGAAAAACGGCGGCACGGTGGCGGTTTCCCTCACCGGCTCGTTTCCCGCCATGAACCTCGCGGTCCTTTCCGCGGCAAAGGCGCTGGACCTCCGCCTCATCATGATCACCAGCGTCTCCTCCTCCACCTGGGGAGCCAATATCCCCGGCCTGACCTGGCTTGACATGGAGCACGAGCTGTATGAGAAGAAATTTTCCCCCTACCGCACCGTTGCCGCATCGCTCGGCGGCGTGCAGGACAGCGCTATGGGCATGTCGGAGGAGGGGAAGAAAATACTGCGCGAAACAATAGCGGGGTACGGCATTCCCATTCTGGAGTTTGGCGACATGAAGACGCGCATCAACGCGCGCATGGAGATCTATCACGACCAGGCGCGGGACGCGCAGGTCGCCGCGTATATCAACGTGGGGGGCGGCACGGTGGCGATCGGTTCGTTTATCGGCAAGCGCCGGTATCGGTCGGGTCTGAACCTCAAGCCTTCGCAGCGGGCAATGCGCGTTGACAGCGTCATGTCGCGGTTTGCCCGCGCGGATGTGCCGGTGATCAATATCAACTACCTGAAGACCCTTGCCCGGAAAAACAGCTTCCCTATCGCGCCGAAGAAGATGCCCAAGATCGGGGAAGGCGAGATATTCAACCGGATGGAGTACAACAAGGCTCTCGTTGCCGCCGTGCTGATCTCCCTGGTGGCATTCCTGTACCTGTTCATGAAGATGGGGATCGGATACAGGATTTTTATCCCTCAGAAAAAGTCAGTCAAGGCCCGCCCGCCGGAGCACATGGTTTGAGACAGTCATGCTGCAGTGCCCGGTGCCTTACTCATGCTTATCGATGAATCTGTGAAAAAAGCTCAATATCTGATTAATCTGATAATGGCCAGACAGTATATGATGGTTATGATAGAAGAATAATCTTAAATTAATAATTACTGATTCATTGCCTCGGGTATTGCAGCACCGGTACAGATAAAAATATATACATTTATAAGGATATGTCAGGTATGATTCCGATCAGGGTATACTCGTCGATTTTGTTTATTCTCGTCATCTCGCTGTCGTATCTGGATGCGCGGGCCGTGCCGGTCGTTTCTTCCCTCGATTCAAGGACGTCCCTGGCCGGTGACTGGAAGCTGACGCTGAGCGACAATAAAAAGTATTCCTCCCGCGATTATGATGATTCCGGCTGGCTCACTGTTTCAATGCCCGGCAGCGTTACCAGATATCTGCTGGCAGGACAGTTGCCCGGGGTAACGCTTGATTCGCTGGGGAGGATTGAAGGCATATGCTGGCTCCGTAAAACCGTTGTCTTCGACAGGGACCTGCCGCGGGAGAGTGTCGGACTGATACTGGGACAGATCGCAAACGCGGACGAAACATATTTTAACGGGGTAAAGATCGGCGGCATGGGAAATTTCCCCCCCCACGAGTTTTCCATGTGGAACCATCCGCGCCATTACGTGATTCCCAAAAGCCTGATTAAATACGGCGAAAAGAACGTCATCAGCGTCAGGATTTCATTCTTCGTGTACTGCGAGATGCTGGGCACCCTGGCGATAGCCGGGTATGACGACTGGTCCTTCGACCGGTCCCTCCAGAACTTCATCAGGGTCACCATGAATTATGTCATCATCTTCATGGGACTGCCCCTGCTCCTGATGTTCGGGCTTTACTTCGTTCGAAAGAGAAACCAGGAATACCTGTTTTACGTGCTTCAGCTCGTGGCGGGTCTTTTCATCGTGCTCGATGCCTGCGATTACTTTTTCTGGCATATTTTCGGGAGCACGCTGCTGCGCCTCAAGCTGCTCGGCTTCAGCTGGGCCGCGCTGAACGTGGTGCACCCGATATTTCTCCACCGCATTTATCAACTTAAAAGGAAAAAAATTGAAATCGGCCTGTGGATATACCTGGTCCTGATTGCCGTTATGCTGTGCACCGTTACCGGCAAGCCCGCTGACCGCGTGCAGGCCATCATACTGATCGCCCTTACCACGCCCATCGGGCTGTATAACCTCTCATGCCATATCTCGGCTTTTATGAAAAGACATCCCGATGCCCCCATGTTCGGCCTGTTCGGCATCATTGTCATACTGGGGGCCATACACGACGGGTTTGTCTATTTTCCCAAATTTGGCGGGTTCGCGCTGAATATCTTCGGGTATACGCCGGAGAATATGATCTTCGGCTACACCGCCGCGGCCCTGTATGTCGGCACCTCGCTTCTGCTGATCACGCGGCTTATCAACACGATGGACAACCTTGACGAGCTGAATGTAACCCTCGAAAAGAGGGTGCATGAACGCACTGAACAGCTCGCCAGCGCGAATGATGAGCTGCAGCAGGCGATGGAGGAAGTTGAGACGATAAACGAGGAGCTGATCGATGCGAACCACAATCTTAAGATCGCCGAATACATGCACGAGCGCGACCTTGCCATGGCAGTGAACATGCAGTCGTCCTTTCTTCCCGAGCGGCCGCCGGAATCCGGCCTGTACGATATCGCGTTTATCTTCAGGCCCATGGCGGGCATATCAGGAGATTTTTACGACTTCTATAAGGACGGCGGGGAGCTGGCGGGAGTCGGGATCTTTGACGTGTCAGGGCACGGGATTTCCTCCGGACTGATAACCCTCATCGCCAAGTCGATCATCTACGAGACGTTCATGCGCATGAAGAACGAGCGGCTCAATACTGTTTTTGATCAGATCAACCGGAAGCTGATAAAAGAGATCGGGCACATCGACAACTATCTGACCGGTATACTGGTCCGCATGAGCGGCGACACCCTTGAATATGTGAACAGCGGACACCCTGACATGATATACCGGATGGCCCGCTCCAGCAGGGTGGGAACGGTCCTTGACCGGGAGAAAAACAGCATCGCGGGCCCCTTTATGGGCACCAGGGAGATGGAGCAGCCGTATAGATCACTGGCCTTGAAGATCAGCAGCGGCGATTGCCTCATGCTGTATACCGACTGCCTCAATGAGACCGGCAACAACTTGGACGCGAGCTATGATGAATCGCGCATATTGAGGTCGTTTAAAAACGCGCCTGACGGCAGCGCCCGGGAGATCCTCGACAGCGTCATGGAGGATTTTTATTCCTTTGCCGGCAGAAGGGAAAACTTCAAGGACGACCTGACCGTCATTGTGATCAAGAAGAAGTGACTGGCTAAGAAATTTTTATGGTTATGGTGAATATATTCCATGCTGCTGTGTCCCGTGGGGATGGGACATCAATGATCGTCAATTGTAATGTATGACGTGTCAGTCCGTGTCCTCCTCCACGAACATGATTTTTTCCCGGTTCTTCGGGTCAACCCGTACGGAAAGGCGCGCGCCGCGTTTGAGCGAAGAGAGCGAGAGGAGGTTCCAGTAGCCCCTGTGGGTGATCGTGTATGGCGCACGGCCCTGGATGGAGACCTCCAGTTTCAGCTCCACCTGCGGCATGTCGTTCAGCTCGACTCCGGTGGTTTCCGCGTCCAGGATGGTGGCGATGCCCCGTATGCCGCACGCGGTAAAGTATTCCACACGCCTTTTCTGGCGCCGAAGGAAGATGAAGGTGCCGCCCTCGACTAGTAGCAGGATCCCGGTATAGGCCGCGCCGAACGTCAGCAAGGAATGACCGTCGTTAGTGCGGGCCCCGGGAGTGGTTATGCCGATGCCGAGCATGACCAGCCCCGGCAGAAGCAGCACCAGGAAAAATATCCAGAAGTGTCTGCTCAATGTCCACATCTGCGTTTTCATTGTTCCTCCCGAGTTGTTAAGAATATTACGGGCCATGTCCTGTTCCTGTCAGATACCAAGGCCGGGACTAGAACCGTGGCGCCGTCGATGACGTCATGGTCGAATAGTGCCACAATCTAACTATCCAAGAAATTGCGTCCTCTACTCGTGATACTTGCATGACCCACAAACGGGTCTCCTGTCCGCCGGGTTACCCGGCTATATAGAAAAATCTACCTGCACTTCTGGAGGCACGCAACCTGCGCCAGGCCCTTCAGGTCCTGGCACGACTCAATGCATTTCGCGAGAGTGTCCTGTTCTCCGGTCCGGCCCGTTTTGCTCTTCGCGGGTTTGTCCTGTTTTTCGCGGCGCTTGTCCTCAAGCTTCCATCGTTCCCGTTCCATCTTCCAGCGCTCTTCCTCGATCTTTTTGTGTTCTTCCTCGAGCTTCTTCTGCTTCTCCTCCCCGGCTTTTTTCTCCTGCTCCCGCCTGATCAGCTCCCGGCGATCCTGCTCAAGCCTGAGACGCTCCTGTTCGCTTTTACGGCGTTCCTCTTCAAGCTTTTTTCTGCGCCCCTCCTCAAGGATCTTCTTTCGTTCCTCTTCGAGTTTCTTCAGGCGCTCCTCTTGATGTTTCTTCTGCCGCTCCTGTTCGAGTTTCTGTCTGCGCTCTTCGTTGAGCTTTTCCCGGCGCTCCCGTTCGAGCCTGAGTCGTTCTTCCTCCTGTTTTTTCCTCTCAGCCTCGAGCTTATTCTTCCGTTCTTCTTCCATCTTCCGCAGACGCTCTTGCCTCTCCTTTTCCTTGAGATGCCGCAGCCGCTCTTCTTCAAGCCTCCGCTTTTCCTGCTCGATTTTCCTCTTTTCTTCCTCTATCTTTTTTCGGCGTTCCTGCTCGAGCCTGCGGAGTCGGTCCTGCTCCTGCTTCCAAAGTCGGTCCTGCTCCAGTTTTTTTCTGCGGTCATTCTCAAGTTTCCGCCTGCGTTCCTCCTCGATTTTCCGCTGTCGCTCCTGTTCCAGCCTCCACAGGCGCTCCTCCTCCATCTGCCTCCGGCGTTCCTCGTCGATCCTGTGCTGCCGCTCCTGTTCGATGCGCCGCATCTCCTCTTCGCGCCGCCTGTCGTAATCGTTGTCCACAGGCAGTACAATAAGCGTGCCGCACGAACAGGCGAAGAGCACCATCAGTGAAATGAATATTCTGCCGAGCATGTGAGGACTCCTTGAGCGTATGGTATAAATCTGCATTGGATTAACAATCTCAGAGCGCGTTTCATAACTTTGGATGCAATCATAATTAGACCTGTAACGGGTCATGATAGTTCCTTCAATTATAAAAAAATGAGTTTATAATTTCACATGGGAGTCAACGATCCACCTGACAAAGGGAAAGCTGCTCGTAAACGCGGGACTGACAGCGTTCAGGACATGCACCGAGCCCTTGTCCCCTTCTATGATGAAGTCCTGGACCAGCCGGTTTGTCCGGACATCAAGCAGCTGGGCGCGTATGCCCGGTCTGCTCCATTCGTTGAAGCGGCCGGTTTCCGCCCGGTGGACCATGCCCGCGGCGAGCCCGATAAGATATCGCCTGCTGTATTTTTTTATCTCTTCGAGTGCGAGCGTCCTGAACCCGAAGGAATTCAGGAGGAACAGTGCTGCCTCGCGCGATACAATCTGGAGGAATTCACGAAGCCTGAAATTGTCCAGGCCCTCGTAGTTTTCGCGCCACAGCGCGGGGATGGCGGTCGGGCCGATCTTGACGGTCCCGTCAACGGTAACGGTGTAGTGTACGCCCAGGAAGGGATTTTTCAGGTCGGGAACGGGATACACGTTGATCGCTACCGGTTTGTCCGGGCCCGTGTATTTCAGATAGATGCCCTTGAAGGGGATTATGATGTAGTCGCGCGCGAACCCGAAATCCCTCGCGATCGTATCGGCGTACAGGCCGGCCGCGTTGATGATGACGCGCGCCTCGTGCGTGCCGGTCGTCGTGGCGACCGCGTGTTCGCCCGCGCGCCGCAGGTAGGCGCGCCCGAACCGCATGATGACGCCGCCGTCGAGCAGCTCCTTCCTGATTGACGAGCAGACCTCTACCGGGTCGATGGTTGAGGTGGCGGGCGAATACAGGGCGTGGCCGCGCGTTTTCACGTTCTGATGGATGGACGCAAGCTCCTTCTCGTCGATGATCGCGACATCGACGCCATTGGCCCTGGCCCGCGCCTCAAGCTCGAACAGGGGGCCGAGCTCGCGTTCGTTCCGCGCGACCACGACCTTCCCGCACCGGTTGATTCTCAGCTTTTTTTTGATGCAGTAGGCGGTCATCTCCGCGTTGCCTTCTTTCGTGAACCTGGCCTTCAGCGAGTCCGCCGTGTAGTAGAATCCCGCGTGCAGCACGCCGCTGTTCCTGCCGCTGGCGTGGCGGCAGATGTCCGGCTCTTTCTCGATGATGGTGATTGTCGCGGAAGGATGCTTCTCGCGAAGATATCGCGCGATCGCCAGTCCGATGATCCCCGCGCCGATGATCAGGAAGTCAGATCGTTCGCTTTTCATAAGGACCTTCATTATTCAAGGAATGCGTGACCGGCCCAGGACATGCCGGATAATTAATGCTAGCAGGGCCATTTGGCGTTTTTGTCAATAGCTATTTTTTCCTGCAAAGCAGGCCTCGCGTAACCCGCCAGTGGGCTGGATGGAGGAGATTGCATCATCCTCAGGCTGCAGCGCTTTGCGCGCGCTCCACTTGTGGCCGATGGTGACGGGCGGTGCCGGTTTTCCTGTAATGCACGGGTGACCGTTTATCTTGCATTACCCGAGAGAAGCAGAAGCCCGATAGTGCGTGAAGGCACCTCAGTCAGTCTCTTTCTGCCATTCCCGGAACACGAAGCGCTTGTCAAGGTTGTACTTGGTGATGTAGCCGATGCCGAGTCCGATGGCGGCGCCAAGATATTTCGCTTCCGTGAAGGTAAAGAGGTAGTTAAAGAGAAGCTCGCTCCCCCAGAAGATCAGGGTGGTAAAGACGCCCATGGATGAATAAATGATGAACTTGCGCATGTCGTCGCGGGCGCCAGCGGTCGTGTGATAAAAGATGAATTTTTTATCCAGCACGTACTTGATGACCAGTCCGACAAGCGTTCCCGCAGCCATGGCAGCGTATAGGCTGAAAGGACCGCCGTAAAGCTGAAGGCACAGGTGCTGGCTCAGTATGTTTGCGCCGGTCGCGATCGCGGCGAAGAAGGCGTATTTAATCGCCAGATATATCATAGGTAGATAAGGATCCAGAAGGAGAGTACCCAGCCAGCGAGGACGATCTGCAGGAACCTGTCGGTCAGAAGCACCCTGGTGGGCGATCCGGTGCTGTTGAACACGAGCGTCAGTTGTAAGTAGCGGAGTATGCCTGCAACAACCCAGAGCATGGTCAGATATATCTTGTCGCCATGGGGACGGTTCAGTATGAGCGGCGATATGGTGTACATGACATAGGATATTATGATCACCGCCGCCATGATGTACATCGAGATATTCAAAAATTCTATGTTGTAGCCGTCGATGACCTTTCGGGCTTTTTCACCCATATCGATATAGAGTGCCACATCCTCCCTCCGCTTGGCCAGGGCGAGAAAGATCGCAAGGAGGAAGGTCATGATGATGATCCACATAGATAGATGGACTCCTGAAACCGATGACCCCACAAACAACCGAAGCACGAAACCGACCGCAATGACCATGATGTCGACGATGGCGACGTGTTTCAGGACCGTGGTATAGAGTATGTTGATCAGCACGTAAACAAGCGTGATCATAAACATCTGGCGGTTGAGTAATAATGCGCCAGTCAGCCCCGCTGCAGCCAGGATCGCGGCCAGGAGGGTTGCGGCTTTTTTCGTCACGGCGCCGGATGCAACGGGTCTGTCTTTCTTTACCGGATGTTTTTGGTCGTCCTCGCAGTCCCTGATGTCGTTAACAATGTACATCGCACTGGCCGTCAGACTGAAGAAAAGAAAGGCAAGCGCAGTCATCAGCATCAGCCTGCTGTTAGTGATCTGGAGGCCGAAAAAAACGGGCAGGAAGATGAAGAGGTTCTTCACATATTGATGTACCCTCATAATCCGCAAAAGCGCTTTCATTGCGTGACCTGTGTCCAGTTGTAATAACGTTCGTTCGCCATCGACAGCATTTCAGTATCCCCTTTGCTGTCTCCGTAGGCGTATATGTATTCATATTCTGCCAGGTTTACGGTTTCCCGTATTCGCCTCGCTTTTTCCTCGCCGTAGCAATTGGCGCCGTCGATCCCGCCTGTCAGTATGTCCGCGCGTATTTCAAGACGGGTGGCTATCACCTCCATGCCATACCGGCCGCACCATGGCTTGATCCATTGCTCCGGCGAGGCGGATACGATAATCGCGCGGTGTCCCTGGGAGCGGTGCCACTCTATGCGCTCCAGCGCGATCTTCCTGATGATTCGCGGCAGGCGGTTTGCCGCGTAGTCAGAAGCTGCGGCGGCGAAGTCCGTCACGGGACACCCCTCAAGAAAATGCCGGAAGACCGCCTCCTTGGCCTTCCAGTTGGGAATTTTCCCGGCAAGGCGAAGCGCGAGCACCGGCGCAAGCATGATTAGTGCAGCGGCGCAGCGCAGCGCGCCGCAGGTATGAAGTAAAAAGTCGCCGAGGCTGTCGCGCGTGGTGATGGTCCCATCAAAATCGAATAATGCCAGACGCATCTCAATACCGGTCCCATAATTGTCCCCACGGGCTTTCAGCCTTCCATGCCGCCAGTATTTTTCTGCCTTTCAGATTCCACCATACCCTGTCGTGGTAGACCGCCGAAGCCATTATGAATATATAGACGAGCGGAGTGTGGAACATCAGTTTCTGCAGGGCCTTCAGGGGGCCGAACCAGAGCAGGTCGCCTACAGTGCTGGCGAGGTTGTCCCCGACGGAGAAATTCAGGTTGACCTTTGAAACGTCTTCGCCCGCGATCTCAATGTTCCGCGGATCGCCGTTGCCGAGCCCTTCCTCCACTGCCAGCCGTATATAATCGAGCTTCATAGGATCAAATCCCATAAGCCTGGCCGCTACCGCGTCAATCGCGACCTGGTCTGCTGAAGCGAGAATATAGTCCGTCTTCACCGGGATGAGCGTCCTCGGGCCCGGCCCGTTGCCGGCGGTGGTTCCGTCCATCGCGGCGAAGATCCCAGGGTGTATCTCCTTCTGAATTTTCAAGAGGTCAACCAGTGTCTCGTGGATCCAGGAATGCGTGTAGTGGCGGCGTGTGCTGAGCAGTCCGCCGAAGGCATTTTTCATGGATCCGGTGGTGGTCGTGTAGATATGGCATTTCATGGTAGGGAAGTGAATGATGTTTTTCCCGATAAAGTAGTCCGGTATCCTGATCCCTTCAGGGTAAATCTTCGGCAGGACGCGGAGCTTTGCCTTTGGCCGGTACACGATCCATTTCATGTCCTCCGGGTTAAAATTGTATTTCACCGGGATGTTGTACTTGTTGAAAACGATGTCAAACTTGTTCAGTTTTTCCCCGTGCTTTGGCTTGGTGACCACGGTCTTGTTTTCAACGGCAACGATATCTTTATATCCAAGATTCCTGAGCGTCATAATAGTGCCCTCGAGCTGCCAGGGGGTTGAATTGGCGCCCGGCATGGGCAGGTGCCATGAGATGTTGTCCTTCAGTATGACGGGAGCGCCCTTTGGAAGGGCATCTTTTATATTTGCCATTTTCAGTAATTTTTCATAATCGGCAAGCACCGTTTCAGGTTTTGTTTTTAATATGACAACTTTTGATTTTTTCAACGATCTTCCTCGCATCAGTTATTATTGGAGATGTTCAGGAGGATGATTCCTGAAACAGTCAGTAATATACCTATCCAGCGCATCATGGTAACCTTCTCGCCGAGAAATATGATCGCCAGGATAACGGTCATCACATACCCGAGCCCCACCATCGGTCGGGCGTAGCTCAGCTCATATGCCGTAAGCACCCTCATCCAAATGGCAAAGCTGAGCCCGTATGAAATGAACCCGAACCAGAGATTACGATTTGTTGCCAGCGCGCCGTAAAACTGGACGAGAGAGCCCTGGTGGCCCGCGCCGTCAGATGCCATCTTTAAAAAAAGCTGTCCTGCTGCGCCGAGGGCGATGGAGAGTAGTAACCAGAATAGATTGTTCATGTGATATGCGCTATGAATTTATAAAGTATTTGATTCCCTGTGCAACATTTTGGTCAAGAAATTGATTCAAACCGATAAAAAATTTGTATAAATAATTGCCATAATGTTACATTCTGCCGGGCTATTACGCTATTGTCAATATTAAATTATACCCGTACTCAGCCACTGAAAAATGTCCGGGTACAGAAGTACAGCTGCCGGAAATAAAAACGCCGGGCTCCCGCCCGGCGTTTTGAATGACACTGCAATGCTGGCTCAAACTTATCTCAACAGCTCGAGTATGGTCTGCGACTTCGCGTTCGCCTGGGCGAGCATCGATGTTGCCGCCTGCGTCAGGATCTGGTACCGGACGTAGGAGGTCATCTGCTCCGCCATGTCGGTGTCGCGGATCCGAGACTCGGACGCCTGTACGTTCTCGTACGCGTTCATGAGGCCCTTGGCCGCGTGCTCGAGACGGTTGTAGTACGCGCCCAGGTCAGCCCGCTGCTTGGAAATGATCCGCAGCGCCTCGTCCGCCAGGCCGATGACCGAGTTTGCCTTGCCCGGCGTCGAGATCGATATGAAGGTGAGAACGGTCGGGTTCCTGAGTCCGAGCGCAGCCGTGGACATGGTCTCGATGAAGACCCGCTCGCGCTGGTGCATGTTCGGGCCCATGTGGAACCACATCGACGCGGTCGGATGAAGCCGCGCGAACGCGCCGGTCAGGAGCTTCATCTTGTTGAACTCCGCCTGGGACGCGATCCGATCGATCTCGTCGACCAGCTCGGAGACCTCGACCTGAATCAGCTGGCGGTCTTCATTGGTGTAGATGCCGTTGGCGGCCTGGACGGCCAGCACGCGGACACGCTGGATGATGCTGTGCACCTCTTCGAGGTAGCCCTCGGCCGTCTGTATCATGGACATGCCGTCCTCGGTGTTCCGCTCGGCCTGCCTGAGGCCCTGGATCTGCGAACGCATCTTTTCCGAAACCGCGAGACCGGACGCGTCATCACCGGCCTTGTTGATCCTCATGCCGGACGAGAGTTTTTCTATGTCTTTGGTGATGCTCCAGTCGTGAAACTTGAGGGTGCGGTGGGAGAAAATGGCCGCAATGTTGTGGTTTATAATCATATTTTCCTCCTTGAAATTCCCCGTCATCATCCGTGATGACGGTATTACATCTATATTTCTGATCTGAAAGTCGTCATTGCTTCATTCTTTGGTGAATTTGATTATAGGCGATTATAGGCTATTATAATAGAATATATTAAAATATAAATCAATATTACATTATTATTATTAAATCGGAATTTTTACAGGTTTTTTACTTCATATAAATAAATGAGACATAAACCTGGAAATATGACATTTGTCTTGATTTTTTTCCATATAATTAATAAGGGTATTTATTCCTCATGCGCGGCCGCCAGACATGGAGGGGCGTGCCCGGCAGGGCACGGGAGAACGTCATGCGCTGTTTGATGCTGAGGACCAATCTATGAGGATGGTAAGGATGAAGGAGACCGGATTTGACAATGAAAAGTATCTCAATCAGCAGAAGAACTCGATACTCGAGCGGGTGAAGCTGTTTAACAATAAACTGTACCTTGAGTTCGGCGGCAAGCTTATGTACGACTATCACGCCGCGCGGGTGCTGCCGGGATATGACCCGAACGTGAAGATGCGGCTGCTGCAGATGCTGGCTGACAGAGCGGACATCATTCTCTGCATTTTCGCGGGAGATATCGAGCGCAAGAAGGTCAGGGCGGATTTCGGCATCACCTATGATGCGGACGCGCTCAAGCTGATCGACGACCTGCGCGACTGGGGGATCAATATTCTCGCGGTGGTCATCACGCGGTATGAGAACCAGCCCGCGGCCAGCATCTTCAAAAACAAGCTCGAGCGGCAGAACATCAGGGTGTACACCCACCGCTATACCAAGGGCTATCCTACCGATGTGGACCTGGTGGTGAGCGACGAGGGCTACGGCGCGAACGACTACATCGAGACCACGAGCCCCCTGGTGGTGGTGACCGGTCCGGGGCCGGGAAGCGGCAAGATGGCCACCTGCCTGTCGCAGGTATACCATGACCACAAGCGGGGCGTGGGGAGCGGGTACGCGAAGTTCGAGACCTTTCCAATATGGAACATACCGCTGAAGCACCCGGTCAACATCGCATACGAGGCGGCGACCGCGGACATCGGCGATTTCAACCTTATCGATCCTTTTCACCAGGAGGCCTACGGCGAAATAGCAATAAATTACAACCGGGACGTCGAGACCTTCCCGGTGCTCAGGAGGATACTGGAGCGGATAATCGGCTCGAAGAACCTGTATCGCTCTCCCACTGACATGGGGGTGAACCGCGCCGGGTTCGGCATCGTGGACGACGGGATCGTGCGCGAGGCCGCCCGCCAGGAGGTAATACGCCGCTATTTCCGTTATTCGTGCGAATACGCCATCGGCTTCGCGAGCAGGGAGACAGTGCAGCGGGTCGAGCTCCTGATGGACGAGCTGGCGATAAAGCCCGAGGCCCGGATCGTGGTCGTCCCTGCTCGGAACGCCGCGCTCGAGGCGCGCGAGCAGGGCAAGGGCAAGGACGGGATTTTCTGCGGCGCCGCCATCGAGCTCCAGGACGGCTCGATCGTGACCGGGAAGAATTCAGGCCTGTTCCACGCCTCACCGAGTCTTATCCTGAACGCGATCAAAAAGCTCGCGGAGATACCGGACCGGATCCATCTCCTCTCTCCGCAGATCATCGAGTCGATCAAGAAGATGAAGGGGGACGTGCTCGGCGCGAAATCGGTGAGCCTGGACCTGGAGGAGACGCTTATCGCCCTGAGCATATGCGCGGCGACGAACCCGACGGCCCTCGCGGCGATGGAAAAGCTGACCGAGCTTGCGGGCTGCGAGATGCACATGACCCACATCCCGACGCCGGGCGACGAGGCCGGCCTCCGCAAGCTCGGGATCAACGTCACGACCGAGCCGTATTTTTCAAGCACCTGTCTTTTTATCGTATAGCGGCGGCGGGGACGGCCTGCCGCCCCGGCCGCATTGAGCATAGAGACGGCGTCGCCGGAGGATCACCGCGGGCGGCGCTACCATCATTCAAGGAGGCGCCCATGAGCAAGCTCGTCAAGTATTTCGGGGTTAACTACAGGAAGGGGGACTGTATTTTCCGCGAGGGAGACCCGGCTGATGTCATGTACATGATCCACAAGGGGAAGGTCCAGATCAGCAAGGGGTCCGGATCGTTCAATGAGAATATCAGGATACTGGGCGAGGGGGAATTCATCGGCGAAATGGCGGTTATTAATTCGATGCCCCGGTCGGCGACCGCCGTCGCTGCCGAGGACTGCATCCTGATCAAGATGGACCGAGAATCATTCAACGAGACCGTCCAGAAAAACCATGAATTTTCGGTAAGCGTCATCAAGCTCCTGTCTGAGCGGCTGCGGGAAACGGACGAACTGCTTATGGGATATGTAAAGAAGGACCGGGTGCAGAGCCTGTATGTCGTTCTGCTCGAGGGGATGCTCGCCGCCGGGAAGCGGGACGGTTCGGGCAGGTGGTCGCTCGTGAGAAGGGACGCGTTCGTGAATACCGCTGCCGGCCGGCTTCACTGGGACGGGAGTGATGTCCGGTCCGTAATCGAAGAGATACTGGCCACTGGAAAAGCGGCGATAAAGCGGGACCGCGAGGGATCGGAGTGGCTCGCGGTCTCACTACCGTAAGACTGTGCATATCCCGGAAATCGTTATTTCCGATAGATGATATTCCCTGCAAGGCGGACCAGCCGGTAGAAGAATTCATTTGTCGCGGCTAATTTCATCAGGATGAGCCTCAGGGAATCCATGAAAAAATAGCAGTGGCGGATGATGCCCGCTGTTTTCACTCTGCCTGAATCGAACCCTGCGATAATAAAATGCTCACCCGTGCCGCGGAGCCCCAGTTTTTTTTACTCGTACAGTGAGCGTATGATGACCGACGGGATCCTGAACTCGTCGATGATGCGGGCGCAGTAGTCGCTGTCCGTGCGGCCGGATCGTGCACGCAGCCAGTCCCTGGTCCGCGCCCAGACATTGACAAGGTTCCGGTGCTCGATTTTATAACCAGACAGGGATTCTTTCCTGATGCGGTAATTCGTAAGATACTCCGGTACTGCGCACACCGGCGCAAGCGCGGCGATCTTAATGAAAAATTCTCCGTCTTCTCCCCAGCTGGTTTTCTCGTCAAACAGAATGCCGTGTTTTTCGATCAGGGAGCGGCTTACCATCCAGGTGCTCGTCATGGGCCAGACCTTGTTTCTCAGGAAGGGAATGAGGATATCGCCGGAGATCTTTTTGAACTTGCCCTGCACGCGGGCTCCGGTTTCGTCAAACAGGTTGGTATAACCTCAGTAAGAGGCCTGCATGTCAGTATCCCGCATTGCCGCGACCTGACGTTCAATCTTTGTCGGCTCCCACAGGTCGTCGCTGTCGATGAAAGCGATATACGCGCCCTTCGAGGCCCTGATGCCCCGGTTCCGCGCCGCCGAGACCCCCGCGTTTTCCTGACGCAGGTAGACGATGGTGGGATGCGTCGCCGCCTTCCTCCTGACGATGTCGGGTCCGGCATCGGTGCTGCCGTCGTCCACGATGACGATTTCTACGTTCCGGTATGTCTGCGCGCACACGCTGTCAAGGGTTTTGGCGATGTATTTTCCGAATAATAAAAGAAAATGACTGCCGAAACAAGGGGGGTTTCTGTGGCACAGATGATTGTTTGGATGCCGCTCTGTCGATGGAATTGATATTATTGACTTGGTCCATATCCAGTCTGATGTTGACGACTCTTTTTATGAAAACCATGCGTGCTGCATTTATCCAATTTCATTAATCAAGATCATCTGTTACTAATGTACTGATGCGTCTGGCCTGATTGAGTGGAGAATAGTCGTTTATACAAACAATTCAAGAACATCAAGGGAGAGAGTATTAATTGACCCAGCCGATACGAATAACTGGTCAGTAAACTACGTTTTTGAATTTCGGTTTGATATATGGTGTTGGTCATTGACTGTATAATGTCGGATATAATGGCCTTCTGAGGTTTGTCTATAAAACCCGCTGTGGTAAAGTTGAAGGCATTCATTGTGGCGATTGTGCCTGATGTTTTGGAAAGCGCCATGCTAATGTTGTTAATGTATGCAGCTGTGTTTCCGTGACGCAGTATGGCTTCACGTATATCAGAAGGGGACCTCTGTCCTGCCACGCCGATGATGATTTGAAAAACGGCGTTCTCGATCTCCTCCATGACGCTTACAGGGATTAAAAATTGCGTATAGTTTTTTATCCTGGCGTCATTAAACGAAACGCCTCTGATGCCGTGACTGGCAAGATACGCCTGAAATCTGTCCCGCGCCTCCTGGTCATTTGAGAGTTCATCGATGCTCAGAATATAGTCTGCTGAAAATAAATTTTCAAAAAATGCCGTCATCCAGAGATAATAGAATAAAAAATACTTTTCTTCATTTGAATATATTTTCGAAACGGATGTATAAAACATTATTTCTTTCATAAGAATGTCATCGTCATAGTGGAAAAGGGGCAGACGTTCACCGATGGGCTGGAACCGATGATCGTCCTTGTTCTTAGAGATGGCAAGTAGATCCCCGCCAAATATCCCGAAATTATTGCTTGCGAGATCCATATACGACTCCCACTGGTCGCGGGGATTTCTAATCAAATATATATTAATTGATCCAGGATAGGTTTCAGCGAACCAGCGGCTGCGGAGAGCTGTTGAGTTAAATTGTAAAAGGGTCCTTTGACCTTTTTTTTGTAATAGCAGGAAATCAATATAGCGTTTAAGGTCCGGATTCTCTTCGCTTGAACAGAATTCATCGAATGCAAATGATTTTTTGTAAAATTGTACTCCGGGACCATAGGTGTTTAACAGATTTTTATATTCCTGGAAGGGGTTTTTCTTAAGATGGGGATGGTGTAGATTTTCAAATATAATCTGCTTATGGCTGTTAAGTATATGATAATATTTTCGATCGATCGTTTGTATGGTTTCATTCATAGGCTCATAGAAACAATGGAAATCTGGATTTTGCCTGAATTTACTCCAGAGATAGGTGCTGCCGGTGCGAAACATCGCATGTATGAACAGGGGTGCAAACGATATCGTTTTGCTATAGGAAATCGTTGTCATCGAAAACGCTTGTTAAATTACGAATGTTTGTGCATTTGGTGATTATGAGCAAATAGTCTTTAAAAGGCATATAAGCAATTGTTCATATTTTTTCAAGCTTATTTTTTTTATACCGCGACACCCTGAATTTGGCACATGAAAATCACTTTACATAATTCTATGTCTCGGTACTATCAACGGAGTTTTCATTCATGCTGCACTTATACCTATAACCGTGGGGCATCGGGCGCTTAATCATGCCGATTGCGATTATTAAAAAGTTATATAAGAAAATAAAAGCGCCCGGGGAGTTCCGCCGGATGTTCGTGAACGCATCGTGGCTTATCTACGATCGCGTAATTCGCCTCGCTGTTAACCTTTTTATCGTGGGCTGGATGGCGCGCTACCTCGGCCCGAAGCAGTATGGCAATCTTGACTACGCCATGAGCCTGACTTCGCTGGTGGCATGCTTCGCCAGTTTTGGCATCAATGATATACTGATACGGGACCTGATTAACAATCCTGACCAGTCCAGGAAAATCCTTGGATCTGGCTTCTTTATTCGTCAATTCGGCGGACTCCTGGCAATTGTCATTTCCATCATTGCTGTATTTATCGTTAACAGCGATGAGCCTCTGACCAAGCTTCTTGTTTCGATCGTATCGCTGACGTATCTTTTTTCATCGTTTGATGTCGTTGATCTTTATTTTCAGTCACAGATAAAATCAAAATACCCGGTAATCGCCAACAATATCGCATTCATTATAATGAGCGGGGTGAGGATAGCCCTCATTTTGTCCGAGGCGCCGCTTATCGCCTTTGCAGCCGCAGCTTCGGCCGAAGTTTTACTGGCCCAGGCCGGCATGTTTATCGTGTACCGTCATCATACCGGCCATTACATGTTCCACTGGCGGTTTGACTGGGTAATTACCCGTTCGATTCTGCGCGACAGCTGGCCGCTCCTGATCTCATGGCTTTCGGGGGTGATGTTTTTTAAAATCGGTCAGATCATGCTGGGAAACATGGTGGACTATCGCGAGGTCGGCGAATATGCGGCGGCGGTGAAGATCTCCGAGGTCTGG
This sequence comes from Spirochaetota bacterium, assembly GCA_016928865.1. GTDB lineage: Bacteria > Spirochaetota > UBA4802 > UBA4802 > UBA5550 > RBG-16-49-21. The sequence continues at coordinate 886 of JAFGJX010000046.1, read as the reverse complement.
TACTTCGTGCCCTGGGCGGTCGGCATCACGCTGTATCCCAAGATAGTCGAGCTGAAAAAGAAGAGCGAGGAACAGTACTACAGCCGGCTCCAGGAGTTTTTTTCAATCATGGCCGTGCTCTCATATTCGGTCGTCCTGCCCACCTTCTTTTTAAGCAAATGGCTCATAGCCATTATTTTCGGCGACCAGTTTGTCAAGGCATCAATGATTTTAAATATCCATATATGGGCCGGGATATTCTATTCGATGGGAATTGCCCGTAATTACTGGTGCAACGCGGAAAATCACTCACGGGCAATATTATACTCGACCGTCTGCGGCGCCGTCATCAATGTGATTCTGAACATCCCGCTCATACTCATGTATGGCGGCCTGGGGGCAGCGTGGTCGACGATGATTGCTCGTATTGTGTCTGTCTATCTGTCAACTGTCTTTATATCGCGCAAGATCTTCTTCATGCAGACGCAGGCTTTTACCCTGAAGGGCCTCTCGAGACTGATAAAGCAGGATATCATTGGCTGAGGGCTCGTGCGGGTGCGCCGTTCGTTTCAGGTCTGCCCTAGTCCTTGTCCGGGTACCGTTTCATGATGGAGCGAATCACGTCCAGGCGTTCGAAAAAAATGTCGACCAGATCAGGGTCGAACTTCTTCCCGGACATGTTTCGTATCTCCTCCAGCACCGATTTTTCCTCCCACGCGTCCTTGTACACCCGCTTTGAAGAGAGCGCGTCGAAGACGTCGGCCAGGGCCACGATCCTTCCGAATATCGGGATCTCCTCACCCTTCAGGGGAACCGCCGTGCCATCGGGGTTCTTCTCGATCGGCTCGCCGGTTTCCACGTCAATCTTTCCCGGATAGCCCGTGCCGTCCCAGTTCTCGTGGTGGGT
>JAFGJX010000045.1 GCA_016928865.1 Spirochaetota bacterium | reverse complement strand
GGGCAGAATTTATTAATTAATTTTTATATATAATGATAAAAAAATGTTAGTACAAATTAATTAATCATCAAATCCGAGGCGCCAGAGCGCGATGCCGGCAAGTCCGTGGCGAGAGGATATCTTTTCCAGTTGCAGCCGTGTCTGTTTGTCAGAAATGTATGCCTCGCACCGGGTTCCGTCATCAATCCAGCGAAGATAGAGCGTGCCTGACCGGTGCCGCGTGGATGAATATTGTTTTGCCATGCGCGCCCCCTGTTTTGATGAGATTGTCCGTATCGCGGCGCCGCACCAGCGATATCCGTACGCAGGTATCCCGAGCCAGATCCGGTCCGGCTTCATCAGCCTGAGCGCGTATTCTATGTTTTTTTCCGCCCATCCGGTATCCGTGACCGGTCCTGGACCGGTATGGACGCCGTGAAGGTCATAGCACATTATCACGATTTCATCGACAAGCGGAGCTATCAGCTTCAGGTCATGAAACCCGCTCCATTTTTCAGGGAAGCCCACCGGGGGGAAAACCGCCATTGTGATTTTCCCTTTCAATGATTTTCGCAGCATTTTGAGGAATCTGGCCAGCAGGGGCGCGTCTTCGGGTGGAAGATATTCGAAATCGAGGTGCACGCCGGCGTATCCGTTACGGCTGACCAGATTGGCGATACTTCCGGCAGCTGCCGCGGATAATCGCGCGGATCCGAGAATCCTGCGCCCCGCGGCGGCTGACTGGAACGTGACCATCGGGTAGAGGATTTTGCTCTGGCCAGCGCTTATTGTGCGTACTGCATTGATAATGCCTGTCCGTGCTATCCGCACTCTGCCTGCGGCATCAAGGGTAAAGCCGCTAACGCAGATTACGTCGAACCGGGGAATGGTCCGGGCAAGGTATTCACCGGACAATTTTGACGCGTGATACACGTAGCCCCAGGATGCATGGCGTGATACAGGACGGGCCTCTCTCGCATAATTATCTGGAAAAACAGTGATGAGCACCGCGCATTTCAGGATAACAATGGATGCAATGAATTTCATAACTGGACATCGCTTTTCAATAAAATGATTCCGGAATCCAGAGAATGTCAATACTATTAATAATAGCCTTTCTTGAGTCTATACCATCAGGTTTATAATGCGTCGATAAGATTCGCGGCCTGCGGAACTCGGACAAAAACGCTGGACTCAGACAGTCATCGGCTTTATCAGACTTGATGCAATACTAAATTTTTAAAGAGGTCACAGGGGCGAAGCCCCTGTAAGGGCTCCCCGCCGGGGTTTCCCGGCGAGCGCGGGACGCTGGTTTCAAAAAAAGTCTAGTATATAAGACTTGATGCAATACTAAATTTATAAGGGGTCATAGGGGCAAAGCCCCTGTAAAGCTCCCCACCGGGGCTTCCCGGCGAGCGCGAGACGCCAGTCTCGCAGCAAGTCTATGGATTTTTTTTGACAAAATGCCGTTTTAATGTTAACTTGGTATAGAAATTATAAGATAATGTATATAGACATCTGCGCAATCAGGTCCGATTAATGAAACCTATTATTCAAACATCACTGTTCGTACTTGCAGGCTTTCTACTTTCAATATCTGTAGGCTGCTCGCAGATAACCGGAGGGCTTGATGACCAGGCACCGGTGCTTTTCGCTGATATTGAACTGACCCCGGATCCGGCTCTCTTCCCCCTGGACGCAGACCATAAGATTTACCTGATCTATTATTCTGATTCGGGCTGGCAGAATCCATGGCTCATCCACGGCGCTGCTGACACGTTCCTTGTCAATCCCACGGTCGGGACCTTTACGACGTATATCGCCGCGTTCTATGACGCCAACGGAAATGGCGTTCTCGATACGGGCGATCCGTGCACGGGCTACAACAACGCGTTGCATACAGCGACAACCGTGACGCCGCTTACGAAGCTGACATTCATTCCTCTCGAGTGGAGGACCCTTGCCATCACTCTTGACGCCGCCGTTACGTATGCGTCTTCTTTTGCCGTTACCATAAACCAGGCAAGTGTGCAGCCAGACCCGGCGAACGCGTTCCCGATCGCCTTTACGGTCGTGTTCGGCCAGGCTGTCGATCCGGCGACCTTTACGGACGCCGATATTACGGATTCCGGCACGGCGGGCGGGACGACCTGGACGATTACTGATTCCGGCGACCATACAAATTTTTTGCTCACAGCGGATACAGCCGGGGTACCCGGAACGGTTGAACCGAGCATCGCCGCCGGCGCGGTGACAGACCCTGCCGGCAACGCGAATGCCGACTCAACGTCGACGGATAATACCGTCATGTACACGCCATAGAAAAGGGTAATAACCAGTGAAAAAAGTAATGCTACATCGGGTAATTCCCTCGCTCTTCGTTATCCTTCTGGCGATGACCGGGTGTGACACAGAAAAAAACAAGAGCCCCTTTCTTATAATAGACGTGAACATCACGCAGCCGGTAAGCGCCACGAACAAGCTCTACGCTGTATTTCATATCAGTCCCCTGCCGCCCTGGTCAGAGCCCTGGCTGACCATAAGCTCTCCGCAGAAGACCATCGTCACTCCGCAGCTGAACATCGGTGATTTTCCCTTCTATTTTGAGGTTATATACGATACAAATGGCAATGATACTGTTGATACCGGTGACTTCTACCAGGGATGGTACAACAAGATTGACCGGACGGCAGAGGCGCTGTCGCTTGTCGTGATCCCCGAAATAGAAGTGATGATCCTGCACATGGACCTTGACAACCACGGTCTTATTCCATGATCCCGGCCCTTTCCTGAGCCGCAGGAAAAATAATTCTTGCCAGATATCCCGTCCCGTTATCTTTCAGCACAAAAGCATACTCGACGTAAGGAACTACATGAAACCTCTCACCGGAAAACAGATACGTAAACTCAAGTCTCTGGCGCACCACCTGGAACCGGTGGTGTATATCGGCAAGCAGGGCATCACTCCGGCCCTGGTAAAGGCGGCGGACGACGCCCTTCGCGCCCATGAGCTTATCAAGATCAAGTTTGTCGATTTCAAGGACGCTAAGAAGTCCCTTGCCGAAGAGGTCGCGGCGGAAACTGACGCGGTGATCATCGGGATGATCGGAAACGTGGCCATACTGTTCCGGCAGAATCCTGATGCCGGAAATCAGAGAATTGTCGTGTAATTCCCCTATTTATTGTTGACAACATACCCCTTCAATTAATGATACCGTAAAAAGTGCGCTGATGCGACGCCGGCGGCAGACCCGCCCGGTGGGCGTGTCAGCGGCAGTATGAGGAGGTGCGTGATGAAAAAGTACAATGTCGTAATACTCGGCGCCACCGGCGCGGTCGGTATTGAATTCAGAAAGATACTGCTCCAGCGGCAGTTTCCCATAGACAGGATAAAGTTCCTCGGGCTTACAACGGTGGGGAAGGAGTACGATTTCGGCGGCCGCAGGGTCATGTCGGAAGCGGTCGAGGACGGCTGCTTCAAGGGATACGATATCGGCCTGTTCTCCGCCGGCGGGGAGATCAGCAGGAAGGTGGCGAAGCGCGCCGCTGAAGAAGGATGCGTGGTCGTGGATAACAGCTCCGCGTGGCGCATGGACAAGGATGTGCCCCTGGTGGTGCCCGAGGTGAACCCGGACGACGTTGACTGGCACAAGGGTATCATCGCAAACCCGAATTGCTCCACCATTCAGATGGTTGTGCCGCTCAAGCCGATACACGATGCGGCGGGCATCAGGCGGATCGTGGTCAGCACCTACCAGGCGGTGTCCGGCACCGGTCTGAAGGCGATCGACGAGTGCATGATCCAGACCAGGGACATCGTGGAGGGGAAACCGATCTCCCAGAGAAAAGTCTATCCTCACCAGATCGCGTTCAACGCGCTTCCTCACATTGACGTTTTCCTGGAAAACGGCTATACCAAGGAAGAGATGAAGATGGTCAACGAGACCAAAAAGATAATGGGTGACGACTCGATCCGGGTCACCGCCACCACGGTCAGGGTTCCGGTGTTCTTCGGCCACTCGGAATCGGTGAACATCGAAACCGAAAAGAAGATCTCGGCGGCCGACGTGCGGGAGCTCCTCTCAAAGGCGCCTGGAGTGACCGTTGTCGATAATCCCTCGAAGAACGAATATCCGCTTGCGATCGATGCCGCCGGCAAGGACGATGTTTATGTCGGCCGTATCCGAGAGGATGAATCGGTCCCAAACGGAATTAATATGTGGATCGTGTCAGACAACATCCGCAAGGGCGCCGCTCTGAACGCGATACAGATTGCGGAATTGCTTATAAAGAAAGGCATGCTGAAATAATGAGTCCTGCCCGCATATAGCTCTCTGGCCGGCCCCCCGCTCTTACCTTTGTTAGAAGGGGGGCGGGGGGCTGGTATATCTTCATCTCCTTCTGCCTCCTGTAAATATCATGTTATAAAAAATGAACATTTTGATGATTTATGCCCGGTTCCCGGGGCATAATATATCCAAATTCTCAATTATACATGTCAAAAGGCGCATATTGTATTCAGAATATTGCGTATCAGGATAATATGTAATTTATGATGATAAAAATCATTTCTATGATTAAGTTTTTAGCATAAATTATACGAAAATGATGTTAGAACTATATGATTTTCTATATACTATCATATAGAGTGGCGGGAGAATTCCAGAACGAAGAGATTGCATGAAAAAAATCATCTTTTACTTTGACCCGACAGTGAAGAAAATGCTCACCGAGAAGGTGATGGAGAACGGCGAGAAGAAGGTAGTCCTCTCTTCGCCATATAATTTTGTTTATCTATCGGAAATTGTCGCGCGCGTCATCGATATCGACAGTGACGAGCAGATCCCGACGCGGCTTGATCCCGGATACGACTATTACCGGGTGCTCGACTTCAAGGTTATAAAGGCCGATTCCGGCATTTATTACGACGAGCAGTTGAACGCCTACAAGGCGGCGGAATACGGCTTCGTCGTCCTCGATGGACAGAGGCTCAAGCTGATATCGGCCCTGTCCGTCAGCAAAGACAAGCTCAAGGCGTATTACTCCATATATCCGACCAAGCTGGGAAAGGTGCCAACCTATGCGGATATAGAGGAGACCCTCCACAAGAACGCGATAATGGCGCGGGTTGAGCAGGCAACGGTCGAGGAACAGCTTCAAACGATCGATCCGGCAAACCCGAGATTTGTCCGGATACTTGTCGCCCAGGGACGCGAGCCGGTCAACGGCCACGATGAATATTATCTCCCCCTCATCAATCTGAGTAAAAAAGCCGGAGAGATAAAATCGGACGGCAGCATCGACTTCAAGGAAGTCGGTTCCATCATAGAGGTCAAGAAGGGGCAGGATGTACTCAGGCGGGTGCCGAAGGTCAAGCCTGCGGACGGGTATGATATATTCGGGGACAAGACCTTTGCCGAAATGTCCCCTGTCGAAGGCTATTACAAGGGCCTGAACATCGAGCCGGGCCTCGGTGACGACAATATCTTCCTATCGTCCATCGACGGCTGTATTGATATTGACGGCAAGAAAATATCGGTTATCCCGACCGCGGTAATATCCGGCGATGTGAACTACGACACCGGCAATATCGATTTTGACGGCTCGGTGCATATACTCGGGTCGGTCGTGTCGGGCTTTTCGGTCAAGGCCCGGGGCGACATCATCATCGAAAAGAATGTCGACGATGCGTTCATCGAGGCGGGGGGAGACATCACGGTCAAGATGGGCGTGGTGGGGAAGGAAAATGTGAAGCTGGTTGCAGGCGGAAAGGTCGTGGCGAAGTATCTGCTTAACGCAAAGGTCGAAGCGGCCGGAGACATCATCGTGGACGATTCGATAATAAATTGCGACGTCTTTTCCAATTCGCGGATCAGCGTGGTGGCGCGTCAGGGAAAGATAATCGGCGGCAAATCGACCGCGCTGTATGAGATTGTCGTCAACGTGTCCGGTTCCATCAACGAGACCGAGACCCAGCTGAACGTCGGAAGGAACCTCTTCATAGAAAAGGAGCTCGCGGACATCCACAAGGAGATATCAAAGTGGCGGCAAATTGTCGACGAGACCATGCGAAAACTCAAGGTCAACTTCGGGGATTCGGTATTCGATAATCCGAAAGAGTTCATCGCCAAGCTCCCGAACTTCAAGAAGAAGAACTGCCTCATGCTCCTGAAAGAGCTGAGCAGCGGCAACAAAGAGCTAAAGACGCATATGGAGCGAAGCAAAGAAGTCCAGGACAAGCTCAGGCTCGAAAGGGAGCCGTGCATTATCATCAAAAACAAGGCCTATCCGGGAACCATTATAAGCATCAGGAAAAGCATCAAGCGAATCGAAAGCATGATCGATAACGTGAAATACTATGAGGATCCCGAGGAAAAGATTATCCGCTTTTCTCCGGCGGTATAGGCCAAAATACCAAGATTTAACCACGCGCCTCCGAATTTAATTTGACAAACACTTTCACTAAAATTAAATGGCCCAGGAGCCTGTGCTCTCTAATTCTGGCACATCTCAGCATATTTTTCGAATTGAACGAGGAGGTTCAAGATGAATCCGAACGTACAACTTGCCATTCTGCCCAATATCGGCCTGCCCGAGTTGCTGATAATATTCGTCATTGTCCTGATCGTTTTTGGCGCCAACAAACTGCCAAAAATCGCGAAAGACCTCGGGAGCGGGATCCGGGAATTCAAAAAATCCATATCGGGCGAAAACGACGAAAAGAAGGACGAGCCTGGCGACACCAAGAAGTAGCCGTCCCTTTTTACCGAACGGCACCGAAATACCGATAGTTGATCAGGAGGCGGAGCCATGAAGCCATACAAGGTCGACGAGACCGGCGAAAAGATCCTTGAAATTCTCTGCGGTGACGCCAAGGCGGACTGCGAGGACATTGCGCGCCAGGTCAACATCCCCGTTGACAGCGTTAAAAAGTATATACGGAAATTCGAGAGCGACAGGATTATCCTCGGGTATCACACCAACATCAACTGGCAGAGGATCAGGCTGCATGAAGTGAAAGCGCTCATCGAGGTCAAGGTGATACCGGAGCGAAAGGTGGGATTTGACTCCGTCGCCGAGTCGATATATCGCTTCCCGGAAGTGACATCAGTCTACCTCCTGTCAGGAGGATATGATCTCCTGGTGCAGGTCGAGGGCGAGAACCTTCGGGAGGTGGCCCTGTTTGTCTCGGAAAAGCTCGCAACAATAAACGGCGTCCAGTCGACCGTTTCCCATTTCCTGCTGAAAAAATACAAGGAAGACGGAATCGTCCTTGTAGACCAGGCGGAATCGAAGCGGATTCCCATTTCCTGATACTCATGAACGTCATCCCTCTGGTGTACCGCCGTCTTCACGCTTTCCATGGGCCCCAGGGGTGGTGGCCGATCGTAAACCCTGAAACGCTCGCCAGCGAATATCACGTGAGCGCACCCCGCAACAATGACGATTTTTTCGAGATAGCGGTCGGCGCAATATTGACGCAGAATATTGCGTGGAAAAACGTCGAGCGCGGCATGACCGGGCTGAAACAGCGCGGCCTCCTTGATCCCCGCTCGCTTAAGAAGATCAGGAACGACAGGCTCGGGCTGATTATACGCCCGACGGGCTATTACAACCAGAAGGCAAAAAAGATAAAGAATTTCATCTTCTGGTACGCCCGGTACGAGTATGATGCCCGGCCGCTTTGCCAAGCCGATCCGCTTGCCCTTCGCGGGGAACTTCTTGATATAAACGGGATTGGCCCGGAAACGGCTGATTCAATCCTGCTCTATGCATTGAATATCCGGATTTTCGTTGTTGACGCGTACACGCGGCGGATATTCACGCGGCTGGGAGTGCTCGCTGGTACGGAGGGGTATCATGATGTCCAGCGGCTCTTTCACGCGCATTTCAGGGGATCTCTGGATGATTACAAGGAATATCATGCCCTCATAGTATCCCACGGAAAGGATTACTGCAAAAAAAAGCCCCGGTGCGGTGAATGCTGCCTGTCAGCGATGTGCAAGAGACGGATTTGAAGCATGTGGGGGCTTCTTGCCCTGATCGAAAACCCGGATTATTCTTGACGCACACGAAATGATCGGGTAGGATACGGCGACGTTGTGCGGCGATCCTGCCGTAACAACGGAGCGAACCGATTGTCCCATATGAATATTAATAAATATACGCGGAAGGTACAGTCATGCCCCGCCAGATCCTGACAGAGATGAAAGAGTGGGCCGCGCTCAAAAAGCATTACGGCGAAATAAAGGACGTGACCCTGAAATCAATGTTCGAATCGGACGGGCGCAGGGCAGGGAAGTTCACCGTTGACTGCTGCGGCCTCCATGTGGATTATTCCAAGAACCGCATTACCGAACACACCGTTTCGCTCCTGATCGGGCTGGCTGAAGCCTGCGGCCTGAAAGATGAAATTGAGCGGATGTTCCGGGGTGAAAAGATAAATGCAACAGAGGGGCGGCCGGTTCTCCATACCGCTCTGCGCAACATTGACGGCGGTCCCGTCATGGTGGACGGCCATGATGTCATGCCGGGAGTGCGGGCCGTGCTCGGGCGTATGCGTGAGTTTTCAGACAGTGTCAGGAACGGCGTGTGGAAAGGGTATACCGGCAGACCGATAAAAAACATTATCAATATTGGAATCGGCGGGTCGGATCTGGGCCCCTGCATGGTTACTGAGGCCCTGAAATTCTATTCCCAACGCGATCTGCGGTCATTTTTTATCTCCAACGTGGACGGTACGCAGATCGTGGAAACGCTGCAGGGCCTCGACCCTGAAGAGACGCTGTTTATCGTCGCCTCGAAAACCTTCACCACACAGGAGACCATGACCAACGCGGCCACGGCGCGGCAATGGATCGTCGATGCGCTTTCTTCCGATAAGGCGGTCCCCTTTCATTTTGTGGCGTTGTCGACCAACCTGGATGAAGTGAAAAAGTTCGGAATCAGCGATGAAAACAAGTTCGAGTTCTGGGACTGGGTCGGCGGCAGGTATTCGCTGACCTCGGCCATCGGCCTGTCTATAATGATTTCAATTGGGTATGATAATTTTATCTCCCTCCTGAAGGGCTTCCAGGAGATGGACAACCATTTTCGCACCGCGCCGTTCGAGGGGAACATCCCGGTCATACTGGCGCTCCTGGGCGTCTGGTATAATAATTTTTTCGGCTGCGAAACATACGCGGTACTTCCCTACGACCAGTACCTGCATCGCTTTCCCGCCTACCTTCAGCAGGGTGACATGGAATCGAGCGGCAAGTGCGTGGATCGGTCCGGACGCCGGGTCAATTATCAGACCGGCCCGATCGTATGGGGCGAGCCGGGGACGAACGGGCAGCACGCCTTTTACCAGCTCATGCACCAGGGTACAAAGCTGATCCCGGCTGACCTGATCGGATTTGCCCGCTCCCTCAACGAAACCGGGGACCATCACCGCAAGCTCATGGCGAACCTGTTCGCCCAGGCCGAGGCCTTCGCCTTTGGAAGGGACGATGCCGAGGCCCGTGCCGCCGGGGTGGCCCCGGATCTATTGCCCTATAAAGTATTTGAAGGGAACCGGCCGACGACTGTCATACTGGCCGAACGACTCACCCCCGCCGTGCTGGGCAAACTGATCGCCATGTACGAACACAAGTTCTTCACCCAGGGAATAATATGGGATATCTATTCCTTTGACCAGTGGGGCGTGGAGCTCGGAAAGGAGCTGGCCGGCAGGATATTGCCGGAGCTTGGACCGGGAGGAACGTCCGATCTGAAACATGACGATTCCACCAACCGGCTCATCGATTTTTTCAGGAGATATCAGTGACATGCCCGCGGATCAGGCATTGAACGCGCATGACTTCGCGCCGCTCATGGCGGCGGAACGCGACAGGCTGAGGATGTTCGAAATCCTGGAGGCGGAAGCGAATTCAATCCGCGAAAGGGACAGGGTGCTGATCAAGGGGCTGTTCCAGAATTTTTACGGAAAAAGGCTCAACGTCGGGATCGGTTTCCAGCGTGCGTACGGCGCCATCCTTTCAGGTGATTACTTTGATCTGATCCATCTTCCCGATGGCAACTACCTCTTCATATTCGCCGATATGAGCGGGCACGGCCTTCCGGCATATACCAATCTGGTAAGGCTACGCGCGGCGATAACCATCTCCGTTGGCGAGGCGCGCAAGATATACGAGCAGTCCGGCTTTGTCGATCCGGATTACCTGGTAAAGAACATATCGATGAAATTTATCGACATAATGGAAGTCGTCAATTCACATGACTTCGGATGCGTGCTTTTTACTTTCATATATAATGAAGGGGACAAATTCCACCTGAAATTTTTCAACCGGAGCATGCTCTTTCCTGTCATCGTGCGGAAGTTCAGGAACGAAGTCGTCAACCTGTATAACCTGAACATCGAAGAGAAGGGCTGGTGCCCCCGCAAGGGGAACCTCCTTAGCAGCGACGTCTATGCTATTCTCGGCGACAAATACTTTGAGATGCCCTCGTGCGAGTTTACCCTGTATGAGGGTGATTCGATTCTTTACTTCAGCGACGGAATCATAGAGGCCTACGACAATGAACGGCAGACCGGCGAGTACGGCATGGACCGGACCCTGGCGTTCCTCGCGGAGCACATGCACCTCATGCCGCAGCTTATTGTACAGGAGCTGTTTGAATCCGTGTACCGCCATATCGGCAATCCAGTTTCCCAGAAGGACGATATGACCGCCGTGCTTATCGATTTTCCACGGGTAATATAATAAAAATATTGACATCAACGCTCCCGCCATTGTCGGCTGATTATACCTGGATAGATAAGCATGCGACGGAGAGGCATCCGTGAGAAGAGGTCGTTCGGCGCCGCGTCGGTGCACTGATTCCATTCCGGTGTTTCCGGTGATTATCCAGAGAGGTGGCTTCCCATGCTGACGATAATTGATAAAATTGAGAAACAGACGCTGATTAACGATTACCTTACCCCTCAAATCATCAAGGATAAGGACGTCAAGCTCGGTCTCAGGAACCCTGACGGAACCGGCGTGGTGGCGGGTATAACGACGAAGGGCCGGGTCGACGGGTACCAAAAAATCCTCAAGGACCCGGTAAAAAAAACGTACGAGGTGAAACCGGTACCCGGAAGGCTCTTTTATTGCGGGTATGATGTCTCAAAGATCATAGAATCAATGAAGCCGGACAGCCGATTCGGATTCGAAGAGGCCGCCTACCTGCTGCTGGCCGGCGAGCTTCCCAGGAAGTCAGACCTCACCCATTTTATCAATGAACTCGGAAAGAGGCGTTCCCTCAGCAGGATGGAGCGCCAGATCATCATGGGCGAAGTTCAGAACGACAACCAGATGTACGCCCTTCACAGCGTCATCTCGCATCTGAGCAGGTGCGACGAGGAGGCCGATTCGACGGCAATCGAAAACGTGTGCAGACAGAGCATCAACCTTATCGCGAAATTCCCCACCATAGTGGCCGCCAATTACAACGTGCTGCGCTACAGCAAGGGGGCTGACCTCCGGATCCTGCGGCCCAAGCCGGAGCTTTCCATAGCCGAGAATTTTCTCTATCTGCTCTATGGCGTGAAGCCGGACCAGGAGGAAGCGCACATCTTTGATATCGCACTCATCCTTCACGCCGAGCATGGCGGGGGCAACAACTCGACCTTCACGGTGCGCTCGGTATCATCCAGCGGCGCAAACACCTATATGGCCATCGCGGCGGGGATCGCGTCGCTGTCGGGGCATCTCCACGGCGGTGCGAACGAGTCTGTCAAAATGATGATGAAGGACCTGAAAAAAAACGTGAAGAACTGGGACCGGGAGCGAGAGATACGCGCCTATCTCACGAAAATACTTGAAAAAAAGGCGGGCGATCTCAAGGGGAAAATATACGGGTTCGGTCATGCGGTTTATACCATTTCCGATCCCCGGGCCATTATTCTCAAGGAATATGCAAGGAAGCTCGCGGAAAAGCTCGACTATGACGAGGAATTCAGGCTGTACGAACTCGTCGAAAAAGTCGCGTCATCCATCCTCTCCAACCGGAACAGTAAGATCATGAGCGCCAATGTCGATTTCTACTCCGGCTTTGTATACGAGATGCTCGGGATCCCCCGCGAGCTCTACACCCCAATTTTCGCCATGGCCCGGGTGGTGGGGTGGTGTGCTCACCGGATCGAGCAGATCATGCAGGGGCGGATCATCAGACCCGCATATATCCAGGTGTCCGCCGAGGAAAAAGAATACGTGCCCCTGAAGGAACGGTAGGGAGGCGGTGACGGGCGCTCTCAGCGTCCCCTGTCACGGTCTGTCCCGGCGAGAACGCGTCGGTAGTATTCGTCCCGGTACGCGCGTGAAGACATGATGTAATAGCGGTACCTTCCGGCGATCTCCCGGCGTGTCACAGCCATATTATTCTTTTCATCCGGGTCTCTGTCCAGATCATACAGTTCCTCAAGGCCGTCATCGGTCCGGCGTATGTATTTCCATTGACGGTCGACGATCCCCATGTAATCGTCCTTCCATGACGTGTGTATGAGCGCCATCTGTTCGCGGCGCGGCGAGAGGAGCGATACCCCCTCACGCATCGGAGAGGGCTGGATGCCCAGAATGTCCAGAATCGTCGGAAGGATGTCTATGTGCCTCGAGACGGAGTCGACATTTTCCGTAGAGGGGAAGAGCGTCCTGTTATAGACAAGAAACGGGATGTGGATGTTCTCCTCGTAAATAAAAAGCGGATGGTTGTAATTCATGCGGTGCTGGTAGAACGCCTCTCCGTGATCGGCAAAAAGGAAGAGGAGCGTGTTGTGCATGAGACCCTGGCGCTCGAGCTCGTCGACCAGCATTCCCAGAGTCAGGTCCGCGTAATGAAGCGAATTCAGGTAGTTGTGCCAAGAGCTGCCGCGCCCGTCCGGGTTGCCCTCGGGTTCGTCCAGGATGCGGGACACGTCCTCAGGTATCGCGTACGGGTGGTGCGGGTTGACCGGGAGGAAGATCATGAAAAACGGCTTGCCGGGGTCCTTGCGGATGAAGGAAGTCGCGGGCCAGATCATGGCGCGATCGTCAATTCCCCAGCCGACCACCTGGGTGTAGGGCGGTATGCCGATGAGCTGCTTTCGTTCAATGAGCGCGTCGAATCCCCTTTTTTGAAGAAAACGCTTCTGTCCGGCATAGGCGAGATCACCGGTATGGATTAGGCATGTCCGGTATCCGCGGGACTTCAGTATCTCCGGAAGCGTGCGGAGCCCGATGTCAGGATGTTCCTGTATGACCATCGCCTTTGAGTTGTGATCGTATGCCGACGTGAAGACCGACAGGAGGGCATTGGCCGAAAGTGGATAGTTCGCGTAGTGCCTTTTGAAGCTGAGGCTGTTCTTTTCAAGGCGATGCCATGTCTGGAGGACCGTGCGTCCGTTAACTTTCAGGTCATAATATTTGCGCGGCGTTGATTCGAAGAAATAGAGTATGATGTTGTACTTTTTCGGACGCGGGATCGAGTCAATGCGCTCGCATCGGCGTGATGACTCGATTGACTCGGTGTTGAGCCCGAAAGAGAAATGCTTTTCCCAGTACGTATGGAACGGCGATTTCTTTTCGGGACCCGACGGGCCGCATGATAACAGGTCGTAAAGGGGATTGATGGCAAATTCATGCATCAGGGCGGCGGCGTGAGAATTCCCGCTTTTTTCTGATTGAACCAGGCCGGTAAAGATTCCGACAAGGAGCGATATAACGGCGGCGGCAGGGACGGAAGTTCTCGCAATAAATCCGGGAGGCGTCGCTGTACAGGGAGCGGCGCCTGTCTTTTCCTCGTGGCGGTATATGAGCCAGATTGCCAGGAAAGAGAGAGCGGAAAGAGTAAACAGCAGGATGTAAAACTCAAGCGAAAACTCGGCCAGCGCCGAATCGAGCACGTTCCCGAGACCTGTAAAGTGCTCCTTTCCGGTAAAATCCTTCTGGAAGGTGGTCTGGTAAACCCTGAAAAATTCCATGCTGAACAGCATGAAAAAAATAAAAAGCAGGGAGAACGTGCCTGACACGATATACTTCAGACGCTCAATCCCGGTGGTCGGAAGCAGGATAAGCAGCAGCGCGGCGATGGACCAGAACAGGATCATGCTGTCGTGCGGAAGGGAATAGTGAAGGTACCCGGTGAAGCCCTGAAAAGAGATGTCAGGATGGAGTGAGAGTATATATCGATAGATCCTGATGCGGTAAAAAAGATGCATGAGGAACACCAGTATCGCGGTAAACAGGAGAAGTCGCGTGCAGCACGCGTAGCGCTCTGAAAGTTTTTTCTTGATGATATCGATCATAGTCCAGGGGTCGTTCCTGCCCGATCCGCAGATGATTCGCGGTTTATGCCAGTAACAAAACAGGGATACAATAGACCACGGGCATGCGGGGTCAAGCATTTTGCGGGAGGACGGTGGTTATTTGAACGCGTACAGCACCATTGAGCTGGTGGCGGCAAAATTACCGAAGCGTATCTTGCTTATATAATGGTATGCCGCGATCCTGAGCCAGGCGCGGTAGTGCCACACCGAGGTAAAGGCGCCGCGTGATTTTTTAAGCTTCGGAATGAGGCCGAATTCAACGGGGTGGAACGCCTTTATCCTGCTGAATCCGCATGCGGTCAGGGCGTCCATGAGGTTTTTTTTCGTAAAATAGGAGCAATGTCCCGGGAGGTAATATCCGTAGCGTTTGCCCTGCAGTCTTGCCTGAAGGCCGGCCATGTTGGCGGTCTGTATCAGGAGAAGCCCGCCATCGCGCAGCAGGCGATGGCATTCCCGCAGGGCGAACAGCGGGTCCGGAAGGTGCTCAAGGAGCTCGATCATGCTTATCACCGAGAAGTAATTGTCTTCGAAAGGATGGTCTTTCAGGGTGCCAATATGTATTGTGGGTCCGATTGAAGAGATCGAGTATCCGCCCGCGTAAGAGGAGACTTCAATGCCGTGCGGACGGTAGTATTTCGAAGCGGATTTTAGAAATCCTCCGAATGATGAGCCCACATCGAGAATATTCCCTCCATGTATGAACCGGTGAATCGCCTCGCAGCGACTGTCCCACACGTGACGGGCGTACTGTTCTGTTTCACGCTCGTCGTAATAGGAATAATCGGACGCGCCCGTATAGTAGTCTCTGCCGTAGAGCGCCGTCATTGCGTCATGGGTGAGGCGCGGGTTTGTGAATATAAATCCGCATGAAGCGCACCGGTCAACCGTGAACGCCGGTTCAAAGCGTTCAATGCGATGGAGACGGCGGATCTTAGGTGAGCCGCAGAGGGGGCAGGCTTCAAGCGGCTTTTCGAAGAGGTGTCCGGTTGCTTTCGTGTCGTTCACGGGCATGACGTTATACCGGCGCCGGTCATTTGCGGGCCTCAATTACCCAGTGTGAAATCAGGGAAGAGAGGTCGCCGACCAGGGTACGCTCAATGAGGCCGTAGCTGATTTTTTCATACCGTGCGAACGCGGCCACAAGCTCATCCTCTGAATAAAATGAGGCGATGGAGCCCTTGATGTCGTTTAGATCGGTGATCCAGGTTTCATTCCCGAGATGTTCACCCTTTTTGAGATGGGAGTCGCGCGAGGACCTGAGGGTCGCAAAGAGCGCTCCGCCCTTTTTCAGCACGCGGCGTATCTCCTCCAGCATGCCGGCCAGGTCATCCTTGACGCTGTAGTGGAGGGAGCCCCAGGCGATGATGATATCAGCGGATGCTGATTTTAGAGGAATGCGCCTGTTATCGGCCTGGAGGAGGAGGGCGGGCTCCCATTTCCTTGACAGCGCAAGGGCATTATAGCTTGCGTCCGTCCCGATGATATGAGGGAGCCCCAGTTCCGAAAGGAGCTTGATGTGCCTTCCGCTGCCGCAGCCTAGATCCACGGCGGTGATTCCGGTGGGAGCGGCGGTACGCGAGAAACTTTTTGCGAGCAGGCGCACCAGATTCTCATCTGGATAGTGGAGCTCGGACCTGGCGCTCGTGTAATGGTCTTCCCACCGGCGTGGTTTCATCTGTCATTTAATCCGTATGTTGAAATTTGTCACGGCTTCCGAGGAGAGGGCAAGGGCCTCCGCCGGCGTTCCCGAGGAAACGACAACAACCCCGATCCTGTCAAGATTTGTCACCGGATCGTTTATGGGGGAGCCTATCTCCTTTAATATCCGTGAAAAAATTGTTCCCCGAACCTTTTGCGGGCCGTCAGGGTTGCACGAGGCGAGAACACCCTTCTGGCCGGTTATATACCTGACTACCACTGCGTTTTTGCTGTTCAGCTGCTGGGGCGGTCTGAACCCGCCGTTGGTCATGGATTTAATCGATTCGCGTATGATGTTATATCCGGCGCTGGCGGGAACCAGCACATCGGGCAGAAATTCGCCCCCGAATTCCGGAACCGCTTCAATGAGGTACGGTTGACCGTCCCCGGCCACGACAAATTCCATGATCAGCGGCGATCGTACGATGCTGAATGCATCGGCCACGACCTGTCCGACGGAGGTGATGGCGGGGGCAAGGTTCTGGTGCCGTGACGGTGTGGTGTGCATCATGTCGATAAAATAGGGCGGATAGGAGGTTTTTTTATCTGTTATCTCCACCAGGTGGTACGTTGAATCGTGAATTATCCCTGCCGCTATTATCTCGTCTCCGGTGATGAATTTTTCAAAGATAAATTTTTCATCCGGTTTATCAAGCGATTCGCAGTATTTTCTGAGTTCAGCGATATTAGCCGTCATGCGTACGTTTATCTTGGCGTGCCCGACCTTCGGCTTGATGATAATGGGGTAGGATGATGCTGGAATCTTTTCCAGTTTCATCCGGGGCGTAAGGGGCAGTGGTTGCGGTGTGGCTATCCCATGGTCAATAAACACCGCCTTCATCCTGCTCTTGTCATTGAACGACATGGCAGAGGAAAAGGGGAGGAACGGAACGTTGAATTTTCCGGCAAGGTAGCTCGTGGTGGTGATTGCCGGTCCGTATGATTTGGTCATGACCCCGTGAATGTCGCCATCAACAAGCAGTTCAAGGAGCTTCATGTAAATGGCGTCGTAGTTTTCAATTGATTCCTGTATCTTGAGATCGCAATGATAAAAGCCCGGAGCCGAGATGTTGGCGTCGACGCCGATGACATGAAATCCAAGCTTTTTTGCTTCCGAGATGAGAGGAATCTGGTTTAATCCGGCGCCGATAGAAACGAAATAACGCACCTGACTGGTTTTTCTCTTTCTGAAAAGCATGGCGGAATTTTATATTGAACTGGCATGTCGTCAACAAGATTATATTAACCGGGTGGGCTCGGGTCTGATCGTTTAGGATGATAGAAATTTTAGAAAATGACAAATTTCTTAATTGACATATACAATATTGAATAGAATACCGGGTGATTGGCATTGCCGGGACATGATCAAGAACCTCGCCAAATTGGTTTATAACGCGTCATACTTTTTTAAGGAAAAAATATTAAAATTAAGATTTGAATGCTGTAGGCAGATAATATTATTGTATATTATCTATATATTGTGAAGGATTGACCGCACATGTATTGTGAACGATGCAAAAATAACGAGGCGACCATTCATTTGACTGAAATCATAAAGGATGTCAAGTCTGAAGTTCATCTGTGCGAAAATTGCGCAAGAGAGATAGGCCTGAATTCGAAATTATCAAACTTTTCGCTTTCCATCCCGGAAATGCTGTCGTTTCTTGACGTCAACGAGGTCGACGAATACGCGGACGGAAGCGTATGTAAAACGTGCGGCATGTCGTTCGTCGAATACAGCCGAGAGTACAAGCTTGGCTGTCCCGACTGCTATCGGGACATGGGAGATTCATTGCGGCCGGTCATTGCGGCGTTTCACGGATCAACAGTGCATGCCGGCAAGCATCCCGCCAATCCCGGAGGTTTTGCTGCGGAGACCTATGTCAGGCCTGTCAGGATCAGTCCGCAAAAGAGCATCGAAGAATTAAAAGACCTTCTCGAACGGGCGGTTTCTGAAGAACGCTATGAAGAGGCGGCGGTTTTGAGGGACAGAATACGGGAGATGGAATCGGCATGAGGGGATATCACTGTGTTTGAAGAAGTGCTGCAGCAATCGGGGTTCTGGACCTCAGTAGGTCCGTTCAGCCATATTGTCCTTTCAAGCAGGGTGAGGCTTGCGCGCAATATGGTCTCCGTCCCGTTTCCGGGCCGCCTGCATGCGGATGAGCTGTATCCGGTAAACAGCGTTATCGAACACTTTGCGCGCGATTCCGAGTATCGTGACCGCGTCGGCATAATTGACCTCAAGGGCGTGGACGCGAATGAGCGGCGATTTTTACGGGAGCGGAACATCATCACCTACGAAATGGAAGTTTCCGAAAACAGCATGGTTGCCGCAGATACCAGGGATGATTTTTCCATCCTGGTGAACGAGGAGGACCATTTCCGCATACAGGTGATCAGACCCGGCCTGCAGCTTATGGACGCCTACAAGACGGCCGACAGGGTTGATACGGAGCTTAACCGCTTCGTGAATTACGCCTTTTCGGAAGAGCTGGGATTCCTGACGGCGTGCACGTCAAATCTGGGTACCGGCCTCAGGGTCTCGTTGCTCCTCCATTTACCCATCAGCACGATGAAAAACAGGGTTAACGAACTGATCCCTGCGGAGAAAAATAACGCTGTCGAGCTCAGGGGCACGATCGGCCAGTCGAGCCGGACACTGGGGAGCCTCTATCTGCTCTCCAACAGGATATCCCTCGGCCCGTCAGAGGTGGATATAATCGAAACCGTTGACGAGGTGCTCGGGCGCGTGCTGGAAGCGGAAGACATGGGCCGGGACGAATACATGTCTGGCTCAAGGTCCGAGCTGGAGGACAAAGTCTGGCGCTCGTACGGCGCGCTCAGCTTCGCGCGTCGCCTGAGCTATATCGAGGCGATGGAACACCTCTCGAACGTGCGGCTCGGTATAATCCTTGCGATCATCAGGAATATCGAGGTAAAGGCCGTGAACGACCTGATGGTCAACATTCAGTGGGCCCACCTCCAGCGATATTATGACCAGTTTTTTAAGAGCACCGGCGAGTGTGATGAATACCGGGCTGAATATATAAGAAAAACAGTGCAATCTTTTGAGGTCAAGTAATGTTCGAGTTTACCAAGCGTTCCAAAAAGATACTGGAGATCATGGCCCAGAGCGAGGGGAAGCGACTGAACGCCGATATGCTTGAACCGGAGCATATCATGGTGTCCCTCCTGAAAGACGAGGAGTCGGTCGCGGCCCGCATCATGAAGAACCTCGGCATCAACTTCGAGCGCTTTATCATGGATATTGACCAATCCGCGAAGAATGAGCGGACCGCGATAATTCTCGGGAAGATACCGATCAGTTCAAAATACCGACGCATCATAGAGATGTCGAAGGAAGAGGCGCGAAAGCTCCGGAATTCCTATATCGGGACCGAGCATCTGCTGCTCGCGATCTTCAGGGAGGGCTCCTGCCCCGGCATAGAAGGCATTGTGCGAGCCGGCATCGACTACAACGTGATACGAAACGAGATCCTCCGCGTACTGGGCGTGAAGGTGAACGCGGACAAGCAGGCGAAGGCAAAAGCGGTGAAGCCCCCCGCGCTTGAAGAATTCGCGCGCGACCTTACAAAAATGGCGTCCGACAACATGCTCGATCCAGTGATCGGCCGCGAGGACGAGATCGCGCGGGTGATACGCATTCTTTCGCGAAAACGCAAGAACAACCCGATCCTGATCGGCGAGGCCGGTGTTGGAAAGACCGCCATTGTCGAAGGCCTCGCACAGCGCATCGTCCGAAAGGAGGTCCCCGAGCCGCTTCACGATAAACGGCTTCTCTCGCTTGACATGGCCGCCATCGTGGCGGGGACGAAATATCGCGGTGAGTTCGAGGAGCGGCTCAAACGCGTGGTAAAGGAGATCGTCGACGATCGCAACATTGTTATATTCATTGATGAGGTGCATACCCTGATCGGGGCCGGCGCTGCGGAAGGCGCCATTGACGCCGCCAATATACTGAAGCCGGCCCTGGCCCGGGGTGAGCTCCAGTGCATCGGCGCGACCACCATCAACGAATACAAGATGTACGTGGAAAAGGACACCGCCCTGGTGCGCCGGTTCCAGTCGATACTGGTGAAGGAGCCGGACGTTGAAGAGACGATAAGGATCCTCGAAGGCCTGAAAGAGCGCTTCGAGCTTCATCACAGGGTCAGGTTTGAGGAATCGTCCCTGGTCAAGGCTGCCGTCCTGGCCGACAGATACATCAATGATCGCTGCCTTCCCGACAAGGCGATCGATATCATTGACGAGGCGGGCGCGATGGCAAGCCTCGATAACTTCGATGTCCCGGAGGATATCGTTGCCCTCGAAGCCGAGATTGACGGACTGATAAGCAGGAAAAACGAGCTGGTCCTCCAGCAGGAATACGAGCAGGCAGCGGCCGTCCGCGACCTTATCCAGCAGAAGCGCGAGCTGCTCGGCGCGAAGCAGGAAAACTGGCATGGGAAGAAGAACGAATATGAGATCATGGTAACGCCGGACCAGATAGCGCAGATAGTGTCGGAAAGCACCGGGATACCGGTCAGGAGCATAGAGGAGTCGGAATCCGAAAAGCTTATGCGCATGGAGGATGAGCTTCATCGCCGCGTTATCGGACAGGATCAGGCGGTACACGCGGTAAGCCGCGCTATACGCAGGTCGCGAATCGGACTGGGAAGCGCAAACCGGCCAATGGGAACCTTTGTCTTTCTCGGCCCCACCGGCGTCGGTAAGACCGAGCTGGCCAAGGCGCTTTCCGAGTTCCTGTTTGACGACGAACGGAGCCTCATCCGGGTGGACATGTCCGAGTACATGGAAAAACATTCCGTTTCCCGGCTCATCGGCGCCCCGCCGGGGTATATCGGGTACGAGGAGGGCGGGCAGCTGACAGAAAAGATCAAGCGGAGGCCCTATTCGGTCCTGCTTCTTGATGAAATTGAGAAGGCGCATCCGGACGTCTTCAACATCCTTCTGCAGGTATTCGAGGAAGGAGAGCTCACGGACGGATCCGGGATAACCGTCAGTTTCAGAGACACCATCATTATCATGACCTCCAATATCGGGACACGCGAATACCAGAAGCTGGGAGCAATGGGGTTCGCGGATCGTGAGGCGCGCGAGAGCGGTTCCGAGGACCGGGTAAGCGGCGAGCTGAAGCGCCTGTTCAGCCCCGAGTTCCTCAACCGGGTTGACGAGATCGTCTATTTCCACAAGCTCACCAGAAGCCACATCGCGCGGATCCTGGATCTTCTTCTCGCGGAGATCAATGAAAAATTGTGGGAACGCAAAATTGAGCTTGTCTTTTCAGGGGGGGTGAAAAAACATCTCATCGACAAGGGGTTTGACGACAATTACGGGGCCCGCAACCTGAGACGGGTGATCCAGTGCGAGATCGAGGACGCGCTGGCGAACGAGTTTCTCAGGGGGGCCTGCCCGGAGTCCGCGCGGCTTAAAGTCGTTCTCAAGGGGAAGTCGGTGGCCTTCAGGGTCATCGGATCAATGGCGCCGGAGGGCGAACACGACGGTGACGAACTGGAAGAAGTGCTTCAAAAAAGCGGCGCGATAGAGATCAAAGGAACCTGATGAATGGGATATACTATAGCCGAAAAGATATTCAACGCGCACCGGATAGACAGCCCGACGCAGCACATTCATGTTCTGAGGCTTGACGCAGTCTTCTGCCACGAAATAACCACACCAATAGCGATACTTGACCTGATGAAAAAGGGGAAGGACCGCGTGTTCGACAGCAGCCGGATAAAGGTAGTTATCGACCATGTTTCCCCCGCAAAGGACTCCAAGACCGCCCAGCAGGGAAAGATTCTCCGCGAGTGGGCCAGGCGCCACGGCATCAAAGACTTTTTCGATATCGGCCGCAACGGAGTCTGCCATGCCATATTTCCCGAGAAGGGCTTTGTCCGCCCGGGATATACGATCATCATGGGAGATTCACACACCTGCACGCACGGCGCCTTCGGCGCGTTCGCTGCGGGAGTCGGCTCCACTGACCTGGAGGTGGCCATCCTGAAGGGGGTGTGCGCGTTCAGGACCCCGCAGACCATGAAGATAAGACTGACCGGCCAGCTGCCGGACGGCGTGTTCGCCAAGGACGTGATCCTGTCGATTATTTCAAAGATCGGCGTGGGCGGCGCGACGAACATGATAATTGAATTCACCGGGCCGGTCATAGCAGCGATGAGCATGGAATCGCGCATGACGCTCTGCAACATGGCGGTCGAGGCGGGAGGCACCAGCGGAATCTGCTATCCGGACATGACCACCGTCGAGTACCTGTGGCCATTCATACAGGGCGATTATAAGGACAAAAAATCGGCGCTAGAGGATTACACGCGATGGATATCCGACCCGGACGCCCGGTACGAGAAGATTGTTGACATGGATGTTTCAGAACTTGAACCGGTGGCCACGTTCGGATACAAGCCGGACCAGGTGAAGACCGTGCGCGAGATGAGCGGGACGCCGGTTGACCAGATATACATCGGGTCGTGCACCAACGGACGCATCGAGGACCTGCGTGTCGCAGCCCGCGTGCTCCGGGGTAAGAAGATACACGACACTGTCAGGGCGATCCTGGCGCCGGCAACGCCGGGGGTGTACCAGGCCGCGCTCGACGAGGGTCTGATCAAGATTTTCATGGACGCGGGTTTCTGCGTCACAAACCCCACCTGCGGCGCCTGCCTGGGCATGAGCAACGGGGTCCTCGCCCCGGGTGAAACCTGCGCGGCAACCACGAACAGGAATTTCCAGGGCAGGATGGGCGAGGGCGGCATGGTGCACCTGATGAGTCCCGCCACGGCGGCGGCAACGGCGATCGCGGGCTCGATCGCGAATTCCGAATTATACCGCGGGCGTTAATGAGATGAAAAATTTCAATGGAAAAGTCCTCTTTCTCGACAGGTCCGACATCAACACGGACGAGATCATCCCGGCGCATTACCTCACCGAAATAACCAAGGAGGCCCTGCAGCCGTACCTGATGGAAGGGCTGAAAATGGAAGGGTTCAATCCTCGCCGCGACATTCCGGGCAAGAGCGTCATCCTGACGCGCGCGAATTTCGGGTGCGGTTCGTCACGCGAGCACGCTCCCTGGGCGCTTGAGGTTAACGGCATCAACCTGGTCATAGCCGAGAGCTTCGCCCGCATCTTCAGGCAGAACATGTACAACGGGGGCATGATGGCGATCGAGCTCCACCCGGACAGCATCGACATGCTGTTTTCCATGGGCAGGGGCAGGGATGTCGATATAGAAACGGACTTCGAGAACAGCCAGTTCATCGTACGGGTCAATGGCGAGGAGGAGCGAATCGGATTCGAGATATCCGACTTCGACCGGCGGCTCGTAATGGCGGGCGGCTGGCTCGAGTATGCCGACAGGAATTACTGATCGCCCGCCTTCTTCAGTCAGCGCGCCGCACGTTCTTTCCGTTCATCATGTCGCCGGTTTGCGTGAACGGCATGATGTACCAGTTTCCCTTCAGGTATTTGTTGAGGCCCAGGGTTATCACCCCGGGAAGATCGCGGATGAATTCCCGCGTGAATTCGAGGGTGATATTGAGCGGGTTGGCGTTGAGCTGCTTGTCGAAGGTCCCGGTTATCTTCAGTCGGACGTCGTTTGAGTTAAAGATGAAGGAATGAATCAGATAGTTCGTCCCCCTGATGTCGATGTTCCCGTATATCCTGTTGAACTCGAGATCGCGGAGCTTGTACTTAAGCTCGGAAAGGAGCAGCCCGAGTCCGTCCTGTATCCCCGTGTCTACCAGCTTCCCCCTGTCGATGGTAAATTCCACGTGCCCGCGGGCGGTATCGAGGATCTGCCTGCTCAGCTCGAAATCAACCGACGCTTTTCCGTTCACCTGTCCGAAGAAGCGGTTTCGGATCTTTTCATTGAATGATATCGCGTTCTGAATGAGAAGGTTGGCAATGTTCAGCTCAAGGGACGCCTGAGGCGCGCCCTGTCCCGTGCTGACGGCACCGCTGCCGGAGATTTTCCCGTCTGCGTAGATGAACTGAAATCCGTTGATGGCGAGACTGCTGCCGGCGAGCCGGTACTGAAGCTGGATACCGGTGAACCGGTGCGTTTCATACTGGAGGAGTCCGGCGTTGATCAGGCCGGTGATTTCCACTGGCAGGTTGATGGGAGCGTCGGCATGGATAAACGACATGGTGGCGGGGTCAATCACTATCTTTTCCGCACCTATATTTATGAACAGCCTGGAAAGCGACTGTTCCGTAGACGCGATCGAAAGGGCGCAGGGGTTGCCGTACAGCCTGAACGGGATACCGGTCGCTTTGAACAGGTTGTTCGAAATTGTGATGTTCGCGGTAAGATCGGAAACAATCTTCAGGTCGCGATCGTATCCGCAGCCGGCGGCTGAAAGCCTCCCGTTATAGAGGCCGTCCTCATATCTCAGATTACCATCGACCCTGCCGAAGAGACGCGGAGGCATGAATTTAAGAATCGGCACGACATCGGACACCTGCGCGGCTATCTCCCTGATATCGAAGCGTATCAACCTGCCCTCGAAGGTAAAGAGCAGGCCATCTATATAAAATGTTGAATTCTCGATTCCCCCCCGGGTTTTTCCGATAAAAACGGTCCTGTCCTTAATCGACACGTTGCAGAACCCGTCCGCACGAAGGAGCTTTGGCGAGTTGAGCAGGGTGCACGTGGCCTTGACGTTTCCCCTGACGAAGTGCTTTGTTATCAGCAGGTCGACAACGGTCCCGTTGACAACATTGTACGGCAGGGTGACATTGTTACCCCAGCGATACACCCAGGGAAGGGCCGCGTTTTCGAGCGTGACCGTGCCCGCGATCTCGAAATTGTCCTTCAAGGTCCTGATTGAAAGCTCGGGTAGCAAGGTTCCGCGTTTCTCCGGGAGCTGGAGAGTGCATTCCTGTATCAGGATGTTGTCCTGTATCAGAATGGCTGCGTTGGCGCGGTATTCGCCGGCGAGCGGGGCGAGATACGGCGGCGGATTGCTCAGGGATATCTCTGCGTCCTCAAGAATGATTTTCGATATTTTCGCGGATACTCCCGGCCCGCCGGTTTTCGGAAGGCCGGTTAAAAACCTTTGTATATTGGATACTCCGGAGCCGTCGAAAACGATATTGCAGCGCGTGTTTTTCAGGGATATCGCGCTGAAATTGAGCTCCATTCTAAACAGTGATACAAGGGATACCATGAGGTCGGCCCTGCCGACGCTGAGCAGAACCGGCGAGGATTCGTCTGACTCGTGGAGGACGACGTTGTCGAGCGAGACGCTGCCGAATCCGTAACCGATGTCGCCGATCGTGACTTTCCTCCCCAGCGCGGATTCGGCCTGCGTCGTAACCATCCTGCGGATGTTTTCGGCCGGATAGAACCTGATGAAAAGCAGTATGCCGATTACAAGCAGCAGCAGTAGCGAGGAGAAGGCCAGGGCGAAGACCTTACATATTTTTGCTGGCTTCACGTTTTCTTTCCATGGCGGTTTTTTTCCGGAAGAACTGTACGGTCTTTTCAAGCTCGAGGATATCCGTGCAGATTATCTTTCCCTCCTGAAGGAGGAAATGCTTGTCCTCAAGGAGCTGGACCACGTACATGTCGCCCTTTTCGGGAGTGAGGCCCACCATGTTGATAAGCTCTTTGGTGCCGAATTCAAAATTATGGTACTGTTTTGGTTCTATCCGTATCTTCTGTTTTTCGATCTGGATGAGCAGGGTGTCATATATCCTGCCCATCGGGTCGCGGATGATGAGGTTTTCGAGCTGGCGGTACGCGGTCCAGATACGCTCGCTCAGGAGCTGTATCAGCCTGGTCGCGAGCTGCGGTTGCGATTTGACCATTGTCTCGAAGTTTGACTTGTTGATCGCCATGACCTCAACATCACCAAAGGTGATTGCCGAGGCGCTGCGCGGCTTGTTGTCGAGAATGGCCATCTCGCCGAAAATATCGCCCGCCTTGAGGACCGCAAGGAGGACCTCCTCATTCACGATCTTGGTGATCTTGACCTTGCCCGCCTGGATGATGAACAGCTCTTCGCCGGGCTCGTACTCGCAAAAGATCATCGTGTTGTCCTTGTACCGGCGGGTCATGCCGCCCTGCTGGACAGCGGCCGGCGACTTCAGCGGAGCCTTGAGCGACTGAAGACGCTGGATGGCATTGTCGCGATGCTCGCCTTCGGGCAGGTATTGCAGGTATTTCTGGAACGCATAGGTGGCGTGGTTGAAGATCCGTTTTTTGACATAGTACTCGCCGATGTTGAACAGGTGCGAGGGTTCCTCGGCCGCCACGTTTTTAAAGGTAAGATTGGTGATCGCCTGGTCGAACTCCCTGAGCTGGCGGCTGAAGAAGCGTATAATCTTCATCGCGACCGCCGGGTTTTTCTGTATGAGGAGGCCGAATTTTTCGCGTTCGACCGATATGAGGGCAACATTTTCCAGCGCGACCGCTGATTCGATCCTGGCATGTACGCTCATGCACGACACGACGCCGAAAAAGTCGCCGGGGCCGAGCACCGTGAACGGTTCGGCTGCCATGACCGGGTTTTCCTTCGCGACCTTGACCTTTCCCTTGAGGATGATATAGAAGTTGTTTGCGTCCTTTTTGCCTTCAACAATGATAAAGGAATTCGCGAGATAATTTTCAACTTTAAACTGTGTATCTGCCATTATTCCTCTTGGCTGCTTATTATTTTTAAATCTTTTCCGGCTTGCAGGCCGGTGGAACAGGCGTCACTTAAATAGCACTATCCATAAAATCGGCAAAAAATCAAGTAAATTCTATTTTTTTTACCCGGGTACGGAATTTAGATACGGGCATGCGCATGGGCCGGTTACGGACCCTCACTCGATCAGCTTTTTCAACCTGTTCAGCTCGTTAAGCGCTTCCAGGGGCGTGATGGCGTCGCAATCGATGCTCCGGATCGCCTGGACAACACGGTGATTTGACGCGTTGAATATCTCGAGCTGCTCTGATCCGGACGCCTCATCCTGCCCTGAGGATCTGATGCTTTTTCCTCCTTTTTCGAGCTTTTGCAGTATCTGTTCGGCCTTGCCGATGATGGGCTTGGGTATGCCGGCCAGATTGGCCACGTGAATGCCGTAGGATTTGTCCGCGGCGCCGCGGACCACCTTGTGGAGGAAATCGACCCCGTTCATCCGCTCCTTGACCAGCACGGTGTAATTGACGATGCCTTTCCTGTCTCCGAGCTGGGTGAGCTCATGGTAATGCGTGGCGAAGAGGGTCCTGGACTTCAGGTAGCGCAGGATGTATTCGACGACAGCCCACGCGATCGAGAGGCCGTCATAGGTGCTGGTCCCCCTGCCGATTTCATCCATGATGATAAGGCTCCGATCGGTCGCGTTATTCAGAATGCCCGCCGTTTCGTTCATCTCCACCAGGAAGGTTGACTCGCCGCGCGAGATGTTGTCCGAGGCGCCGATCCTGGTGAATATCCGGTCTGCGAGGGAGAGGCTTGCCTCGCGGGCGGGAACAAAGGAACCGACCTGGGCCATGAGCTGTATGATCGCCGCCATCCTGATATAGGTCGATTTTCCCGACATGTTGGGACCGGTGATTACCTTGATAATGTTCTCATCTCCATCCAGGTTGATGTCGTTGGGAATGAACACCTCGCGGGTATAGAATTTTTCCACCACCGGGTGGCGGCCTTCACGGATATGCGTGACGCCCCCGGTGTTGAACCCCGGCCGGATGAAGCGGTTTTCCATCGCGGAAAAGGCGAGGGAGCAGTAGAAATCTATTTCCCCGACCGCCCCGGCCATTGACTGGAGGTCGCCCTTTGCGTCGAGCACCGATTTCAATAGCCGCTCTATCTCCTCGTTTTCCATCGTAACGATCTTTTCCGATGCGGAGAGTATTTCAGATTCGAAGTTCTGAAGCTTTTCCGTGGTATAGCGTTCGGACCCCACCAGGGTCTGCTTCCGGTAATAGGACCCGGGGATGCCTGCCGCCTGTCCTTTGCTAACTTCGATGTAGTAGCCGAGTATCTTGTTGTAGCGGATTTTCAGGGTGGAGATGCCGAGCTTTTTCTTCTCCTCTTCCTGGTATTCAATGATCCAGTTCTTCGCGTTGGTCTTAAGCTCATAGATCCTGTCCAGCTCCTGATTAAAGCCCCGCCGTATCACCCTCCCATGCTCCGGGGAGAGGGCCGGTTCGTCCTCGATCGCGGCACTGATCCTGTCGGCTAGTGCGGATGTGTCGGGGATCCGCTCCGAGAGTTCCCGCATGCGTTCGTGCGGCTGGTCGGCGAGGAGGGCGCGCAGCTTGATGGCGCCCCTGATAGAATTCATGAGCGCGATGAAGTTGCGCGGGAAGGTGC
>JAFGJX010000001.1 GCA_016928865.1 Spirochaetota bacterium | reverse complement strand
TTCCTCTATTTCATGAAGAAGCTCGACCTGGGAAAATCGATCAAGAAATTCATCTACGTATCCATTTCAGCCAATCCGCAGGTGGTGAACGGCTATTACAAGAATGCCTACTGGAACAAGTTCGACAACTCGTATCATCCCTCGAAGGAGCTGGTGAACATTCATCATGCGTACCTCGAGAAATACAACATGTGTCTTGTCGATCAGAACTATCCCTTCTGCGTTAAGAACCTGTTCCCCGGCTCCCAGCACCTTGACTGGACCAAGAAGAAGTTCCAGTTCAAGGACGAGGTCAAGAAGCTGATGCCGGCCGAATTCGACCACAAGGAGCGTGGTGATGCGTGGGCGTTTATGTTCATGACGAACATGCGTGGCGCGTACAAGCTTTTCCTGTACATGGCGATCGCGTTCATCGGTACCAAGACATTTTTCGACCGGCGCCTGGGCCTGTTCAGGAGGAAGAAACACCTGCTGGTCAACCCGAAGCTGACCAGGGTTCGCCTCATTGACGGGAATTTCGTTGATCAGAATTGAATCATAAAGTCCGACTAACTATATTAGAGACCGGAGGTATGCTTTCAGCGCCTCCGGTTTTTTTTGGCGCATGACCGCCTCGGTGCCCACGACGTAGCCGTCCCCTAGTGCGCAGGCCTGGCGCGCGTCGCTCCCGGTTTTGATGCCAAACCCGATAATCACCTTTTTGTCGGTATTATCCTTAATCATCCTGATCTTTTCGACCAGCTCAGGTGTGGTGAAATCGGACTTAGAACCGGTGATGCCGCGGACGCCGACAAAATAGATGATGTTGCTCTCTGATTCGTTGAGCATTGCCATGTCCGATTCCCGCGTTTCAAGGGTGGCGAAAGGGACTATCGGCAGGCTGAATCCTTTTTCACGGAAGAGGCGGGCCATCCTGTTCGGAATATCGGGGATTATGACACCTTCGAGGAGCCCGGTCATCCTTTTTGAAAATTCCGGTATGCCATAAGCATGTATTATGTTCGCGTAGGTCATCGCGTATTTTTTTATCGGGATGTGACTCAGGGACTCGATATTCTCCATCACGTGCGAGGGGCTGACGCCGCGTGCGAGAGACTCGTGTATCGCGCCAGCGATCACCGGGCCATCGGCGATCGGGTCGTTGAAGGGAATGCCCACCTCGAGAAAGTCGAATCCGGCCTCCGCGACCGCGGCAAAGGAACGGGTAAAGGTGTCCGCATCAGGATAGCAGCCAACAAGATATATTCCTTTCATCGTTTTACTCCGTTCTGCTGTTCTATTATGCCGAGGTCCTTGTCGCCGCGGCCGGAAAGATTTACCAGCACGCGCTTCCCTCTCAGCTCCCCGGCATTGTCGAGGGCCCATGCCAGGGCGTGTGACGACTCGAGGGCCGGGATGATACCCTCGCGGCGAACGAGCTCGTGAAAGGCGCTGAGCGCCTGGTCATCTGATACGCTGGTGTAGCGGACCCGGCCGGCGTCTTTCAGGTAACCGTGCTGGGGCCCGATGCCGGGATAGTCAAGGCCCGCGGACACGGAGTGGACGTCCACCACCTGGCCACTGTCGTTCTGCAGAAGATAGGAGAGGGCGCCCTGGAAAATTCCCGGGGTTCCCAGCGTCAGGGTGGCGGCGTTTCCGCCGGGAGCGAGCGAGCGGCCGCCGGCCTCGACGCCGACCAGCGTGACGCCGGGATCGTCGAGAAAACCCTGAAAGATGCCCATGGCGTTGCTGCCGCCGCCCACGCAGGCGACGACATAGTCGGGGAGAGCGCCCTTTGTGGTAAAATAGCCTCGAGCTTCCGTTCCGGTGACGGCGTGAAAAAATGCGACCATTTCCGGGAACGGGTGAGGCCCGGCCACAGTGCCCAGGAGGTAGTGCGTATCGATCACGTTGGTCACCCAGTCCTTGAGAGCCGCGCTGATTGCATCCTTGAGCGTGCGCAGGCCATCGTCGACCGGGAACACCTCCGCTCCCAGGAGCTCCATCTTTTTAACGTTCGGCATCTGCCGCTCGATGTCGACGCTTCCCATGTAGACGCGGCATTTAAGTCCAAAGAGCGCGGCCGCGGTGGCGGTGGCGACGCCGTGCTGACCCGCGCCGGTCTCGGCTATGATGCGCTTCTTCCCCATGAACTTCGCCAGCAGCGCCTGGCCTATTGTGTTATTGACCTTGTGCGCCCCGGTGTGGAGAAGGTCCTCACGCTTCAGGTAGAGCTCAAATCCGCACGCGGCGGAGATATTTTTCGAGTGATAGACGGGAGTTGGCCGGCCCGCGTACTCGCTCAGGTATCGGTGAAATTCCTGCATTGAACTGTCGTCTGCCGCGAAAGCGCGGTATGCCTCCTCCAGCTCATCCAGCGCCGGCATGAGTATTTCAGGTACGAACTGACCGCCATACTCGCCGTAAAATCCCTTATTCGCACGCATGGCGCACCTCTGCAATGAATCGTTCCATAAGATGATAGTCCTTTTTCCCCCTGGCCGCCTCCACCCCGCTCGAGACGTCGACCCCGAAGGGGCGATACTCACGGATGACCCGGGAAACGGTCTCCGGCGCAAGACCGCCGGAAATGATGAGCCGGTCCCTGATCGAATGGAGCCACGAAGGAAGGCTGCCGGCGCGTCCGGATCCCCTGCTCGCGTCATAGATGAAAAGAGAGCGGCAGCCTGCAGGCGGCTCCATGACCCCGGCGTACAGGTACCGGTCCATGTCGCGGTAGTCATAGGCCTGCAGGTAATCGAACGTATCGCGCCAGGCGGCGATCTCTTCATACGATACGCCGACCGCAACCGAAGCTATCCTGCCGCGGGCGTGAGATGCAAGCTCACGCCCGCGCTCCGCGCCGCAGAAACGCGGGCTTCGCCGGTGCATCACAACCCCGATTGCCGAATAGCCGAGTCTTACCGCCCAGTCGATCTGTTCCGCGGCGGTTATTCCGCATACCTTCACGAACATCAGCCCTCCAGCCCCCCGTACAATTCCCGGAGCAGCGCTGCCGGGTCCTCGGCGGTCATGAGCGATGTCCCGATTAGAAACGCGTCAGCTCCGGCCTTCCTGAAGTTTCGTATGTCGTCCGGCGTTTCAATGCCGCTCTCGGCTATCTTCATAACATGGCCGGGAAGAGAGGAGATTGTTTTCATCGCCTTTCCTTTGTCCATGGAAAAGGTGGTGAGGTCGCGCGAGTTTATCCCCACGAGCACGGGGTTGAGGTTCCGTATCTTTTCGAATTCGTCCGCTTCGTGCAGCTCGTAAAGGATTTTCATCGAGTAGCGCCGCGCCCTACGCGAGAGGATCATGAGCTCACGTACAGTAAGTATGGATGCGATGAGAAGCACGAAATCCGCGCCTGAACGATAGGCGTTGTCAACCTGTACTTCGCTGATGATGAAGTCCTTACAGAGCAGGGGGATCTTCACGCATCCGCCTATGGCGGTCAGATATTCGAAACTGCCGCCGAAATACGTGCCATCGGTGAGAACGCTCACTGCGCCCGCGCCGCCCGATTCATACTGGCGGGCCTGCTCGATAATGTCCACGCCTGTGTTGATAGCGCCCCGGGAGGGGGACGCCTTCTTGATCTCCGCGATGAAGGGCTTCTCCCTCAGGTGCACAACGGGATCCAGGATAGGCCGTGTCCGCTTGAATCCGCAGCGCCGGAGGCCTGCTATCTCGTTTCGCTTCTGGTCGAGTATCCGGTCCAGGTACATAGTCATATCACCCCGCCGCCTGGCAGGCAAGCCCTTCGCCGGTCAGCTCATTGAGTTTACGGATTGCGGCGCCTGACGCGATCTGCTCTTTTACCATAAGATATCCTTCCCGCATGCCGCACCGGTCCATGGTGCGGAGGGCAAGCGCCGCGTTCAGAGAGAAAAGGTTCGTGACGCTGTCGTTTGCGCCCGACAGGCCATCGAGAAAAAGCCGCTTTGCCTCCCCGCGGTCATGAACGACCGGCATGGGGAACGGCTCGAAAAAATCGGACGGATCGATGCTGAACCTCCGGTCGTTTCCATCGCCGATAAAGATGCATTCCGTCGGTTCCATGGAAGAGACCTCGTCGTATCCGTCACGCGAAGAATAGAGCGTTATGTTTTTTTTGCCGATCTTTTTTAGCACCTGTGTCAGGAATTCCAGCCGGTCCTTCCGGTTGATGCCGATGACCTGATACTCCGGGTCGGCCGGATTTATGAGCGGCCCCACGAAGTTGAATATGGTCGGCACCTTGAGCTCCCGCCGCACCCTGCCGATGCCTTTCAGCGCGGGGTGATAGAGGGGCGCCAGCATGAAAACGTAGCCGTTTTGCGCGAAATAATCCTCGGGAGAGGAATTCTTGTACTCGAGGTCCATGCCAAGGTCGTTCAGGATGTCTGCTGATCCCACCAGACCGGACTGTGCCGAGTTGCCGTGTTTCACCACCGGGCAGCCGAGCGATGACAGGATGATGCTCACC
The DNA here is from genome assembly GCA_016928865.1 of Spirochaetota bacterium. Classification (GTDB taxonomy): domain Bacteria; phylum Spirochaetota; class UBA4802; order UBA4802; family UBA5550; genus RBG-16-49-21. Next base: position 7,718 of record JAFGJX010000001.1, on the reverse strand, counting down.
GCGGTGGAAACGTTTACCGTTGATTTCCCGTCGCCGCCGGTTCCGCAGGTGTCGATGGTGCCTGAGGTACCGGCGGAGAACACGACCTTGTGGGCGTCAAGGGTCAGCGCAAGCGCGGCCACCTCGTCAACGGTTTCGCGCCGGAACTTGATTGCAATCAAAGAGGCGGCTACCTGGGAGTCGGGCATCTGCCCGCTGACCATTCCTTCGAAAAAGCGCAGCCCCTCGTCGAAGCTCAACCGTTCTCCGGAATTGACTTTTTTTACCAGTGTTTCCATTGTTCATGCCCCCTGTCTGATTTGAGCCGGGCGCGCGCACCCGGCGGCGTAGTCGAGAAAATTGCGGACGATCCGCCCGCCGTGTTCGCTCAGAATAGACTCAGGGTGAAACTGCACCCCGAAGAACATACGGTCCGGGTCCTCGATCGACATCGGGGTGCCGTCGCCCTCGGAGCGCGCGGTGACGAAGCGTTCGTCCATGTCTACCGCGAGGGAATGGTAGCGCACCGCCGAGAACCTGTCCGGCATATCCCTGAACAGGACCGAATCCTTTACCACCGCGATGCGGTCGAGCTTGCCGTGCTTCACGGTACGCGCCCTGACGATGCCGTAACCTATAGAGTAGGCCAGGGACTGCATCCCCAGGCACACCCCGAACATCGGGACCCGGCCCAGATGCTCGGCGATATAGCGGAGGGTCGTGCCGGAGTTTTTCGGTGTTGACGGGCCCGGTGAGATGAGTATTCCCTCATATCCATCGGGCGGAACATACGTGTCGTTTCTCACGACCGTGACGTCCGCGCCGTTTTTTTCAAAGAGAGCGAGCAGATTGTAGGTGAATGAATCATAGTTATCGATCAGCAAAAACATTTTTTTTCTCCAGCGTCTCTATTTTTTGTATGGCCTGAAACATCGCCCCCAGCTTGTTCCCCACCTCCCCGTATTCTTTTTCGGGAACGCTGTCGTATACAATGCCAGCGCCGGCTCGAACAATCACGCGGTCGCTTCTGACAAAGGCGCTCCTGATTACGATACAGGTGTCGATGTCCTGGCTGTATGAGAAGTAGCCGGCGCAGCCGGCATAAAACCCGCGCGGCGACTTCTCGTAGCCGTCTATCAGCTCCATGGCCCTGACCTTGGGCGCGCCGGAGACGGTTCCCGCCGGGAAGGTGTTGCAGAAAAGGCGCAGGGGCGATATGTCGCCGCGCATGCGGCCGCGCACCTCGGAGACGATATGCACGAGATGGGAATAGACTTCCGGCTGGAATGAGCTCACGACGTCAACCGAGTCGGTCTCGCACCCCGTGTACAGGTCGTTTCTCGCCAGGTCAAGGAGCATGAGGTGCTCGGCGCGTTCCTTCTCGTCGGCGAGCAGGTCGGCGGTTATGGTCTCGACCGGACGGCCGTCGAGCCGGTAGGTTCCGGCGATCGGTTTCAGCGTGGCCATGCGGTCTTCGATCTTCAGGTGGATCTCCGGCGAGGTGCCGCACAGGACATCGTCCCCGGATTTAATATAAAACATGTAGGGGGACGGGTTGATATTGCGGAGGAGACGGTACAGGCTGATGGGATTGACCGCGCAGGCGATCTCGTACTTGTTGGAAAGGACCGCCTGAATGCATTCGCCCGCGATGATCTCGTCCCTGAGGGCCTGTACCGCGTCCATGAAGGACTCACGGTCGAATTCCTGAGTCTGCTCCAGGTTCTCTCCCGGGAGGAAAAATTTCGTGCAACTGTACAGGATTTCTGCCGCCATCGCCATGGTGCGGTCCGAGGCACGGCTGTAGGCGACTGCAGGATCGTCTCCGCACGGGACCGAGCAGGCAGCGTAGAGCCTGCCCATCAGGTTGTCGAATATATAAAATTCGTCGACCTGAAAGAAGAGCATGGCGGGGTAGTCGCATTCTTCGCGCACCGGCTTCCTGAGAACATTCATGTGGTTAACCATGTCGTACCCCATGTAGCCGACATAGCCGCCGCAGAAATTTCCCATGTCGCTGTTTTTATTCGATTTTTCATCCTCGAGCTCCCGCGCCAGGTATTCTATCGGGCTGTCGTCGATGCGTTCGACGCCGCGTTCCCGTGACTCAACGGTCAGCGTGCCGCTGCGGAAGGAGATGATCCTCCGGGGCCTGATTCCGAAAAAAGTGAAGCGGGAAAAGCTTTTATCCAGGTTTGCGCTTTCCAGCAGAAACAGGTGCTCTGCGTCTGAAAAGCTGTTGAGCAGGCTTATAGGCGTAACGCAATCGCCCGCGATTTCACGGTAGACCACCACGCGCCTGAAATTGCGCGAGAGTTCGATAAATTCATTTAATGAAGGATAAATCATACCACCGTCCCGTTATGCAGGCGGCATGGACCGCCGACTGCTAAAATAAAAAAAGTGCGGCAGGTCGCCGCACTTTTCAAGATGACACGCATGACGTCCCGCCCTTCTGTTACAAGGTATTCCCCCACCACCGCCAGGTCGCGGCAATCGTCAGTGCGGTATGTTTGAGCTGCATCATGTAATCCCCTGGTGTTTCTACTTGAAGAAACATAGTTACTATATATAGAAACACATGATTTCCGTCAACAAAAAAAAGCAAAAAATAATTTTTTTATTGGATTATTGTGGAAGTGCGTCCCGCGCTCGCCGGGGAGCGAAATCTAATCTTTTTTTTCACATTCGGGACGTTCGTGATAGGGGCAGGAGGCGCATGCGTCAGGATGGCAGACGCCGTTCGGGCCCCGCCTGCGGAAAAAGCGGTAGAGCTTTATTCCGGCCGCGACGGCTGCCACGAGGACAACAAGCATGACGATGATGGTTTGCACCATGTGATCACCTCAGCAGAGATCCGAGATTATGAATAATGAAGGCTGCCAGCCATGCGAGGCTGATTGAAAATATGGCGGAGAATAAAGGCCATTTCAGGCTCCCGGTTTCGCGGCGCATGGTCACCAGTGTCGCCACGCAGGGCACGTACAGGAGCACGAAGACCATGTACCCGAGGGCGGTCAGAGAATCGAAGATTCTCTCACCTGCCAGCGGACCTGACTCGTGGCGCTGCTCCCTGATCGTGACCACCAGTGACCGGTCCTTATCGCCGCCGGCGTGATAGAGGATGCCCAGAGTGCTCACCGCGATCTCCTTCGCCGCCAGTCCCGTAATGAGGCTCACCCCCATCTTCCAGTCGAAGCCGAGCGGGGCCATGACCGGCTCGGCGGCCTTGCCGATTACGCCGATGAAAGAGCGCTCCAGACGCTGTTGTTCTGTTGCACGGGAATCGACGGGCGACCGCGCATGCTCACCGGCGGCGCTCCGGATAACAACGTCCGACGCAAGGCTGTAGTGTTCCTGCGCCGCAACGATCATCTCATCAAAATTTTTAACGATATGGATATCGGCCGGGAAGCGGCTGAGCGCCCAGATCAGTATTGCGGCGATGAGTACAATGCCGCCGACCTTTTTCAGGTATTCCTTGCCCCGTTCCCACATGTGGCGGAGCGTGTTCCTGACGAGGGGCGCGCGATACGGAGGAAGCTCCATGACAAAGGGGACCTCCGCCTTGCGGAACAGGGTCTTTTTCATTGCCATGGCCGAGCATACCGCCACAGCAATGCCAGTGAAGTAAAGCCCGAAAAGAACGGTCGCCGCGTGCTCGGGAAAGAAAGCTCCAATAAAGAGCAGGTAGATAGGAAGACGCGCGCTGCATGACATGAAGGGAATGATGAGCATGGTGAGCACGCGGTCCTTCCTGCTCTCCAGGGTGCGGGTCGCCATGATCGCCGGCACATTACAGCCAAATCCCATGAGCAGGGGGATAAACGACTTGCCGTGAAGTCCGATGGCGTGCATGAGCCGGTCCATGATGAACGCTGCGCGGGCCATGTATCCCGTGTCTTCCATGAGGGATATCATGAAAAAAAGGATCAGGATGCTCGGCACGAAAATGACGACGCCCCCTACGCCGGCGATGATTCCGTCGACGATCAATTCGCGCAGGAGCCCCGGCTGCATCCAGGACGTGACGAATTCGGACAGGAGGCCGATGCCCGCCTCGATCCAGTCCATGGGGTACTGCCCGACGGAAAAGGTGAACTGGAACGTGATCAGCATGAAGAGGAAGAATATGGGGAGGCCGAATATCTGGTGCGTCAGAATGCGGTCGATCTTTTCGCTCGCGGTCATCGCCGGGCGAGCTGCCGGACGGTAGGTCTCCCTGAGGGCGCCGGCGATAAAGCCATACCGCGCATCGGCGAGAAATGTCTCGGTATCTTCCTTTAAAGCTGATTCGAGCTCCTCGATCTGCTTCCGTACCAGGGCGGCCAGATTACAGCCGGCTGGCCCCAGCCTGGTAAAGTGCTCCTCCATGGCTCCGTCCTTTTCCAGGAGCTTCACGGCGCTGTAGCGCGGCGGGCCGGCGCTTTCCGGAAGTCCGGAATCCGCCAGGGCGTTCTGGATGGCCGTGATCGCCTTCTCCATGTCAGAACCGTAATTGATATTGATGGTTCTGGTGATCTCGTTTCTGTTCTGGTGCACGGCAATAATGGCTTCGAACAGGGCGTCAAAACCGACATCGGCATGTCCGATGGTGGGTATGAAGGGAATGCCCAGCAACTTGCCCAGGGTTTCGTAGTCGAAGAAGTCGTTCTTTTTTTCAAGCTCATCATACATATTGAGGGCGACCACCACCTTCAGGCCCATCTCGATAAGCTGGGCGGTCAGATAGAGGTTCCTTTCAAGATTTGCCGCGTCGATGATATTGACAATTACATCCGGGCTGTTTTCGATAATATGCTTTCTGACAAACAGCTCCTCGGGGGAGTACGCCGTTATCGAATAGGTTCCTGGAAGGTCAGTTACGTGGAATATGTGCCCGCTACGGATGAAGCGGGCCTCCTTGGCTTCAATGGTGACGCCGCCGTAGTTGCCGACACGTTCCTGTAAGCCGGAAAGCCGGTTAAAAATAGTCGTCTTTCCGCTGTTGGGGTTCCCTACCAGCGCCACCCTGATGAGCGGAACTTCGGATTGTCTAGGCGGATGCACAGCCGCAATTTCCGGGACGGAGATACGCATGTCCCTGCGCCTGCGCCCTCTGCGCTGGCGCAGCCGGAACGGTCTGCCATTTAATTCAGAAAGCTCCTCTTCCACGCAAACTGGTGCCGCATGTTCAGGAATGTCAACGTCGATCAGTGCGGCTTCTTTTCTCCTCAGAGAGATGTTATAGTCGAGGATCTTGTATTCAATCGGGTCGCGCATGGGCGCGTTTTTTATCACCGTTACCGTCTTGCCTCTGACAAAGCCCATTTCGGTGATGCGCTTCCTGAAAGGGCCGGTACCCCTGACGCGCCTGATCACGCCTTTTTGACCGTTTTTCAATTCAGATAAATTCATATGCAATTATATAATTGGATTACATGCGACGCTTCAACCGCCTATAAGGATAAGTTGCAAGTCTTAATGATATAATCCAATGGAAAAATATACAAAGACATTAAGTTAGTTTCAACTAATTTATTTAGATTGCTCTAAAAAATTTTACAAAATACACCGTCCGAGTCCAGAAACAGCTGTCGGCCGCTTCCAGCCCAATTATTACAGACCGTCCCGAAAAAAACGGCCGATAATAGTATCATTAGCACCATAAAAGAATGCCGCATGGAACCGAAAAAAATTACATATCGAATTGAAAAATCCCGCCGGGGAATCGACACCATTGTCGTCACATCGGACGGGAAGAATGTGCCGCTCCATAGCAGGTTCGATCCGGAACGCGAGGCCTCGACCTTCGGCAACAGGCTTGATCCGGATCGGTATGATCTGGTCATAGCGCTGGGTGTGGGGCTCGGATACCATCTTGTCCCTCTTGGGGAACGAATTAACGAGTATTACGCCGTTGTGCTCGTAGACCCGCTGCCGGAACTTGAAGAGCAAATACGTAATAACCCGCTGACATCGTTTCTGGTCCGATCACCGAAAATCTCACTTCTGTCGGGAAAGCCGGTTAATGAGGTCGTTGCGTTCCTGTCGGAAATACTTGACATGGACCGGGTTCGCGGCATATCAGTGCTCGAGCATCCGGCGTCGGCGCGACTGTTCAACGATTATTATTCAGACATAAAGAAATCAATCGACGACATGATCACGGTCAGGGCGGGAAACAAGGCGACCCGCCACGCGTTCGGGCGCCTCTTTGTCCGGAATATCATCAAGAATTTCGGGTTGCTCGGTGACGCCATGCCGGTGCGCGACCTGTTCGGCGCGTTCGCCGGCTCCCCGGCGGTCATTGCCGGATCGGGTCCGTCTCTTGACGGCGATCTCCCCTCCCTCGCGCAATACCAGGAACGGACGTTCGTCGTGGCTGTTGATTCCGCCCTGCCCGCGTTGCTCGGCGCCGGGATCACGCCGGACATCATCGTCTCCGTGGATCCACAGCCTTATGTGCGCGAGCATTTCATGGGCTCACAGTGCGACGACGCGATCCGCGTGTTCTCCATATCATCGCATCCTTCCGTTGTGTCGATCATGAGCGGATATTTCTCCCTGAATTCGCACCCCCTTTCACAGCTTGCAGACGAAGCCTATGGCGGCTCCATCGGCTCGATAGACTCGGCGACCGGGAATGTTGCTGGCGATGCGGTCGACCTTTGCCTGAAATGCGGATTTTCAGTTATCGGCATCACCGGGTTTGATTTTTCATTTTCTGATTTTATGATCTATGCCAGAGGAACGGCCTACCAGCGGCGGTACGCGACCTACTTCCAGGACAGGCTCGCCACAGTCGAGACGCGGAACGCCAGCTACATTATGACTTCGAGCGGGGGACACCGCCAGGAAGGGCGGTTAACCAGAAAATCATTCCTCCATTATCGCAGCGCGCTGGAGGATTATATCGGGAAAAACGGCGTGCGGAACCTGCGTTCCCTGAACGACCGCGGTATGTCGATTTTCGGAGTGCGGGCAGCAGGGATGGAGGAGCTGGCAGCGGGATCCGGAACGCGCGCTATCGACAAGCGGAAGGCGGTTAACAGCGTGCGGGCGCGATCGAAGAGGATCGGATCCGGTCCGCTCAGGGAGGCGATCGCCGGGACCGACGATTTTATGCTGAAGCGCCTGCTGGACGCGTCTCTCGGGAAGGACACCGGGCCCGGAGAGATCGCTCGATGCCGGAATTTGCTGGCGACGATGGAGTTGAGATCAAGAGGAAAATAAATGATTCGCACCGGAAATTTGCTTAAGCCTTAAAAATCATTCAGCCGATCATGTTACTGTATATACAGTACCGTCATAATTCTGATAGGCAGGTCGCAGTATGGAACAATTTGACATCCCCCACCAGAGGGTTAAGGAAAAAAGCGTGTACCAGCTCAACCTCGACGCGCCGAGGATAATTCTCATCTCGGCGGCTATAATAGGCATCGTCCTGGGCTCGTTCCTCCTGGGCACGAATTTCATCAAGGGAGGAGACGGCGCGAAAACGTTCATGACAACCGGTGATATATTCGACAGCCAGAAGGAGCTTGATCTGCTGAAGACCAATATTCCGGCCGCCCCTGACGAGGACGAGCTGTCAAAGCCGCTTGACGAGAAACTCGCGGCCTCAGACGGCGAGTTGCACGGTGGCGGTTTGAAGAGCGATCCGGATCTTCTCGGAGGCGAGAAGCAGATACATGACGACCTTCCGCTGATAGCAGGAAACGAATCATCGAGCTCGCTGACACGCGACAATGTTATGG
>JAFGJX010000044.1 GCA_016928865.1 Spirochaetota bacterium | reverse complement strand
TGCTGCCTCCCGTAGGAGTCTGGGCCGTATCTCAGTCCCAATGTGGCCGGTCACCCTCTCAGGCCGGCTACCCATCGTCGCCTTGGTAGGCTTTTACCCTGCCAACTAGCTAATGGGCCGCGGACTCATCTTCAGGCGGTAGGCCTTGCGGTCCCCACCTTTAATGGCTGCTACTTGTGAAACCACCATCTTATCCGGTATTAGCCACCCTTTCGAGTAGTTATCCCAATCCTGAAGGCAGATTATCCACGTGTTACTCACCCGTTCGCCACTCTCCTCCCAATGCAAGCATCGGGATTCTCGTTCGACTTGCATGTTTAAAACGCGCCGCCAGCGTTCGTTCTGAGCCAGAATCAAACTCTCCATGATAATATTATCATAAAGATAATTTGGTTCCAAAAATTATAATTTAAGAAATTAACAGGGGTAGTTTTCCAAATACTACCCAGTTTTCAAAGAACTATCACAAGTGACAAAAAAATCCCCAAGTTATATAAATATTGGAGATTTTTCAACAATCAGTTCGCCCTGTTACAGGCGCTTAATTATTTTAAAATCTTAGGTAACCGTTTCAAGTAACCCTTTGATTTTACTCAGCGATGTTTTAACTATCATTAAAATCATCCCTTACGAGAAAATGATATTAGTTTTTTGTGCCTTTAATTGTCAAGAGTTTTTATTAAAAATTTTTTTATTTTTTAAAAAATTACCATTTCTTCCTGTACTCTTCCTCATACCCGGTAAGCATATAATATGCCGCTCTGTCAAAGAAAAGAACAACCCGATTATTCACTTCCATCGCCTGCTTATAATCGGTCATCTCGTTATCAAGCTGTCGCTCTATAAAAAGCCACAGGTGACGTTTCAAAAGAACCAGCGCCTGAAAGAACTCCGAAGCAGGAATACCCTCATTCCGCCTGATCTTGCCCAGCTTCTGGTAATAATTTTTTACCTCTTCTTTCGGGAGATCCTTTGCTATCCACTTTGAAAGCTCTCTGTAAACCCTGCTTCCAATCTCATATAACTCGTGTGAATCCAGCTTGGCGTATGAAACAGTTTTCTTATTGCGGAGAACATCATTCATAAAATGCTCAATTATTACCTGATGGTTCTCTTCAATAAGCCTGACAAACTTATTACTGAGAATACTTTTAGTTATTCTGTTCATTGCTCCCGCCTAATAATGTAATTAATATAAACGGTACTATCAATAATAATTTTAGAATTTTTTTTTCTTATTGATTCAAAAAACCGGGAAAATAAGCCATTTTTAACAGTACAATGACTGATCAATTTTACGAATCGGGTGTAACTTCAGTCATTCATAATGCTCATTTTTTTATTTATCAAGGAATAAAAAAATGTTTAGAAATTTTTTCTACATTAATAAATATGTTATCTTAAATGACCTAATATATGGATGAATAATAACTAATTATAACTCAATTTTTATGTATTAATACCACTTGATTATCTTTAAGTGCCATAATTTCAATTATATAATTTCAGCACGGCCGGGTTAAATTCTCAATCCGTTTCAGATACTGCTCGCTTTCTGCCGAAATATCGCATGAAACGATTTCAGGGATTTCGCGGGGGTGCGGTGATCTAATGCTGCCGCACACTTCAGCAAAAAAAATCAACTGTTATTTCTTTCCCTGCTTGACTGAGGCGATAAAAATCCCGGCAAGTTCAACACGGACGGTCTTTCGTTCAGGCAGTTTATCAAATACATCTTCGTCGCATAAAAGATCCATGACCTGCGCTCCGATCTTTGCCTTTACAATAGGGACTTTTTTTATTTTGTACACTTTCGGTATCTGTTCAATTACCGATTTCGGTATATTGGCGTTCGCGATCTTATCCTTTCTTTTTTCCAGCACCAGAATCGACGCCGGCATTTTGTGCTGGTCAACAAGATGCTGCTGATCGTCCATCTTTTTCTGGACCTTTTGCTTTATAATACGATACGCCACCACTCCTGCCGCAATTACCAGGAGTACGATGAGAATCAAGATATAGCCGCCCCATTCCTGCCAAAATGTCACGATGTTCCCTCCAGTATACTGATAGATTTAAAACAAAGACTCCCACCGGTCGAACAAAACGTCCTGAAAGAGCACTTCCCGGCAATTATCCATAACAGGCCTTTCGCATCCATCACGCTGCCAGGAACTAAAATATCTCATTATTATACCGTTTCATGTCAATAATTAATTAGAATTAATACTTGATTGATGCATCGACATTTTGTGAATATTGACAACAGACTTGTTGCTAAACCGTATTTTGCACTCACCGGGAAGCTGCAGGGATATCAGGTGCTTCGCCCCGCAAGCCCCCATTAAAGCTTTAGTGTTGCAACTGATATACTAATTACATTCAGATTACGGACAGGTTCAGGCCATGAAACTCAACATCTTACTTATCGGATCGGGCGCTGTCGGAAGCTATTACGCGGCCCGGCTTTCGCAGGCCGGGGCTCGCGTTTCAGTCCTGTGCCGATCGGATTATGACATTGTAAAAAAACAGGGGATCAATGTGACAAGCGTGTCAGGCGATTATCATTTCACCCCTGAAGCGGTGATTAGCAACGCCGGAGAATACGGATCTCAGGCAGATTACATCATAGTTGCGACAAAAGTCCTGCCGGAGATTAATGTTCCGGAGCTGATCAAGCCGGCTGTTTCACCCGCGACCGCAATCGTTCTTTTACAAAACGGCATCGAGATTGAGGAGCCGGTCGCCGCTGCGTTCACAGACAACGAAATTATAAGCGCCATCGCGTTTATCAGCGTACATCGGCCCGAGTATGGAATCATTCAACATATGGATTATGGACGGATCGTTCTCGGAATGTACCCGTCAGGCACTTCGGGTAAAGCCGATGCCCTGGCGCGGCTGTTCAGGAACGCGGGCGTACCGTGCGACGTCAATCCGGACATTGTCTCCGCCCGCTGGGGAAAGCTGATGTGGAACGCTCCGTTTAATCCAATCTCCGTGCTCGCCGGCGGGGCCACGACTGCGGAGATGGTTGAATCCGAACCGACACGAAAGGTTGCGGTGGAAGTAATGAAGGAGATTGCCGCCCTGGCTGAAAAAGCCGGTCACCCGATCCCGGTATCCACAATAGATACAATTATCACGGATACAAAAGCGATGGCGCCTTCAAAGACTAGCATGCTCCAGGATTATGAACGGGGCCGCCCCCTGGAAGTTGATGCAATACTCGGGAATACAATTCGGATCGCGCACCGCCTTCAGGTACCGGTCCCGTATTGCGAAAGCCTGTATGGGCTGCTTTCACTGGCAGATTCTATAAATCGGGTCAAAAATAGACTGCGGTGATGTCACAAAATTTTATTGATTAATTCTTAAAATAAGAAAAACTTGACATTAATTTGCCGATAAATATTATTATACAAAAGAATTATATCTATTAATTTTATTTGAATATTTTTCTGTCCCGATCCTGTATATTTCCTGATAATTATAAAACAAGATATTATTAAGAAGAATAAATCAGTTAAGCCATGAGCCTTAATCCTTTTAAAGAAACAAACCTTAACGACCTGCAGAAAAATATACTGCAGTTTTTATCGGACCATCTGAGCTCCAAAAGGGATACGCTCAATGAGTTATGGAAACGGTTTGTTGCCAAGGGAAAAGAACGGATCACCATCATGTTCATCCCCCATTCTGAAAAGAGGATCATTAATTTTCATGTGTCGATTTTCGCCATTGCGATCATCGGCGGCCTTATCACCGCTACAGTCACCGTCACATCGGTCATGATCATAAACCATTCATCGACAATAAAGGAAGTGTCGAAGCTTAAAAAGTATGGCGTCAATTCAAAGATACAGATAAAAAAATACAAGGAAGAGATCAACCAGCTGTATGATATATTCCAGAAATTCAAACCGGAGATAACGCACCTCTACTCGCTCACGCCGGGTAGCGATATCGACTCGCTCTGGGCCAAGGGCGGCGTGCACAACCCGAACCCCACGTTTGACAGCGAATCAAATGGCGAAAACGGGATCGACCCCTCGCCGCCAATTGAGATTCTCAACATACAGGAAGTCGAGCGTGAATTAAAGACAACGAAGAAACTGATGTCGAAGATCAAGGTCTTCCTTGAATACCGCAAAAAAATCATCGAAACAACGCCCTCGATATGGCCGGTAGACGGGTATATCATATCCAGGTTCGGTCAGCGTAATTCCATGTATGCGGCCGAAAATGACTACAACAATGGCATAGATATTGAATCGTTACCGGGCGCCGAGATCAGGGCAACCGCACCGGGAAAGGTGACCGATATTCGCTGGGACCCGATCCGGGGGCTGCTGGTGATCATCAAGCATAAATACGGATTCACCACCTCCTATTCCCACTGTCAGCGGGTTACGGTCGAGCGCGACCAGCAGATATCAAAGGGAGAAATCATCGGCTACGTCGGCAGGACCGGCAAGACCGCTCGCTACGCCTGCCATTACGCGATCATCATCGGGACCGAGTATGTTGACCCCATGCCGTACCTGAACCGGATCACCCGGTAACCAGTCCTTTTCATTCCGCACGTGACATACCCGCCGCAATGCTGCAGTCAGTTAAGCTTGAAGTGCTTCACTGTCGCATCAAGATTGTCCGTCAGCGCGCTTAGTTTTTCAATGGTACCGCTGATATTTTCGATCCATCCGGTCAGGTGCACGGTAATAGCGCTCACCGCAGATATTGCGGCGTCGGCTTTTTCCGCGGCTGCTGTCTGACCGCGGTTCCCTTCTGCCATCTGGCCGATCATCAATCGGAGGCTCTCTGAAATCGAAACGATATCCCGCATCGAATCATGCATTTTCTTGATGAGAGCCGATGAACTGTCCACTTCCCGTGACGTATCTTCCATTGATGACGAGGCCGACTGTATCTCTTCGCTTATGGAGCTGATCATTGAGGATATTTCCCCGGTCGCCTTTGCCGTGACATCAGCAAGCTTTGACACCTCCTGGGCGACAATGGCGAAGCCCCTCCCATGCTCGCCTGCGCGCGCCGCCTCAATGGCCGCATTGAGCGAAAGCAGATTTGTCTTATCCGCAATATCCTCAATTGAAGCTATTATTTCACCGATGCGCCGGCTGGAGTCCCTGAGCGACTGTACCTGCCCTGCGGATTGCCGAACCACCGCGACGATCCTGCCCATGCTCGCCACCGCGTCATCGATAAATGCGCCGCTCTTCGTTGCGGTACGCGCTGCTTCAGCAGCCATACCGTCGATGCTGTCAGACTTCTTCGCGTTTTCCAGAATGACCCGGTTCATCTCCCTGATGATGGCGGTCGAGCTTTCCGTCTGTTCCATCTGTTCGCGCGCGCCCGTCATCATGTCATCCGCATTTTTCCTGATCTCTCCGCCGAATATGTTCACCGATGATGCGATCTCGCTGATCTGTCTTACCATGTCGTGTAGATGGCGCACCATCGTGTCGAACGATGACTCCAGCAGCCCCGCAGTATCGCTGGATCGCGTTTCAACCCTGACAGACAGGTCTCCTGAAGCGACGATCTGCGCAAGCCGGGCGAGTTCCCGAATTTCTTCCACCTGGGCGCCGGACAGCTCGCGCCTGAGCCTGAACTCATCCAGGGTCAGCCTGTACCGGAGAAAGCTCACCCCGACAACCAGAATGACAGTCGAGAGCATGAAAAACAGATTGTTGACCATGCTCAGAATGTCCGGGGCAGGCCCGAACACGAGGTTGAACAGCACATAGATTGCCACAACAATCAACCCGTTCAGAGCTGTATGGATGTAACGCCATGGAAGGAAAAGGGTGGCTCCGATAATAACGAGGTTCAAACCCGCGTAATATGGCGAGGTAAATCCCCCCAGAAGCACTGTCATGATCGCAATGGGAATGCCGGTTGCCAGGGTCATGATGTACCCATGCGCAAGGGTATACGGTCCCGGCCTGGTCACGCGGGCAACAAGATACTGGAGCATGATAATCGCCGAGGACCCTATTCGTAATCCAAGGAATGCAAAGAAGAGTTCCCGGGGAACCATAACGTAATCGAGGAAGCTGAACCCGGGGACAAGAATCGCGCCTATCACAAGAACAATCTTGATCCACCGGTGTGATAGTTCATATATATATGCGTTAAATCCGGAATCTGACATACTGTCCTGATTATCAGACATCACATCCATGATGTATTGTATAATAACGGCAGGGTATTATTAGTCAATACATTATTGCACCATTATGCGAACAGGGGCGGGTGTTAGTGCGGATTGCTCTAAGGCTGGTCATTGATTTCATTTGTTACGCAATCGTAGAAAAAGAAAAAGGGCGCCATTCAGGACACCCTTTCTTTTTTTGAATTGCACCCCCCGCCTCGGGTCAAATAGACCTGGCGCACGTTGCCTCAAAAATCCTCTTCGCTCCTCTTGGAAATCAGCAGCTCGTCCGGGACCTCCTCGATCCTCTCGCCGATCTTGATCGCCATCCGGCTTGAAACCACACCGGGGCGGCACTTGAATTTCTTTCTGCCGCCGATCTTCAGCGTCATGTCTGAACCGACCTTTGTCTCGGGCAGCTTTATGACGTCGCCCAGGGTGAGACGCAGCACCTCCTGGACCGAGATCTGCACCTCGCCCAGCTCCGCAACGACCGGGAGAACGACGGTTTCCAGGCGCTTCTGTATGACCGAAAGGTTCTCGTCAGTGGCGCCCTTGCGTATGCTGGAATACATGTACTGTGCTGACAGCTTGGAGATGACCGGCTCAATCGAGATGTAGGGTATACAGAGGTTGGTCATGCCCTCGACCTCGCCGACCTTCGTTTCCAGGGTTATCAGAACGACCATGTCGTTCGGCGGGACTATCTGGGCGAACTGGGGGTTCGTCTCGATGTTGCCCAGACGCGGCCGCAGGTCGATGACGTTGGACCACGCTTCCCTTAAATTTCCGAGTATCCGGACGATGATACCCTCCATAACGGAGAGCTCTATGTCGGTGAGCTCCCGGCTGATCTTGGTGGCCTCGCCCATGCCGCCGAAAAGCTTATCAATAATCGTGAAGGTGATTGACGGGTCGATCTCGAGCACGGCGGAGCCCTTCAGCGGGTCCATGTTTATCACCGCCAGGGTTGTCGGGTTCGGGATGGAGCGAATGAACTCCTCGTAGGTCAGCTGGTCAACCGATGCGACGTGTACGCCGACCAGGGCCCGAAGCTGCGCCGAAAGCGCCGTGGTTGTGAGCCGGGCAAAGGTCTCGTGCATCATCTGCAGGGTGCGGATATGGTCTTTCGAAAACTTGTCCGGGCGGCGGAAGTCGTAAATCTTGACCTTCTTCTGCTCCTTTGCGGCGGAGTAGTCTGTCGTGTCCACCTCCCCGGTTGATATCGCGGTCAACAGGGCATCGATTTCGTCTTGTGATAGGATTTCGGTCATCGTTTGGCACCCTTCATCACCGTGGCCTCCTCGTCGGTTATCAGCCACAGATTTTTATACTGCTCAAGCGTATATTTACATTTATATCGACTGGTTACCCTCGTCCCGAAGCGGTCCACCATAACATAAACATACGCAATGTTACGGCCCTTTTCAATATCCTGCCTGATAATTTTATAATCAAGAAGATAATCGTCCCTCTCTCTGGTCACAAACCGGATAAAATCTTTTTCAATTCTCGATTTTTCCTCGTAATTGGCTCGTCTGTATTTCTGCACGAATTCAGGAAAGGCATCGATATATTTTTCGACATTGATGTACTTAATCCACCTGTCCCACGCCCTGTCTTTTTCAGCCTTCAGGGTCAGCAGCATGACCTCGTCGGGCAGGAGGGTCCGCTCGATCGCGTCGATCTGGCTTGGTTTGGTGTAATATTTTGATTCGATCATTCTGAACGACAGCTCATTATCGCTTTTTACCGCGGCGCCGTCTTCAAAGCTCGGATAAAAAAGACCCTGCACCCGGTACGCCGTATTCAGCTTGAGCATGAACAGCACCTTGAGATCTACCGCATGGATGAACGTCTCCCCGGGAGCGAGCTCCACAACACGCCTTTCCAGGCCCTTAACGAGATCGCCGATCGCGCGCTGCTCGATCTTGTACGGGACAATTATTTCAGCCTCGCGGGCTTCCATGTCGAAGACCATCGGCTGAAAGGTCGTATAATCTGACGACTCGCCGGCAGCCGGATCGTAAACAACAAAATAGTTCTTTCGCTCCGATTCGTTTGTAACACAGATCTGGAGTGTCACATCCTCATCGGAATAGAAATACTTCTTGTCCATTCTGATGTGAACACGCAGTTTATCCGGCTCATAGACCTCTGAAAATCCGTTCATGCCGAACAAGATCAGCACCGCCAGCATTATTGGATAAACCGTAATTCTAGTCATGTTGTACTGATTAATCCTGTTTAAATTCTATCAGATTATAGAACTAATATCTCTCTATAGAATTTCGGTATAAATTATTATAATAGTTATTAAAATGTTCAAAAAACGGGCAAAATTATTGAAAAACCGATATCAGGACCAAAAGATGACCGGAGATGACTGAATTAAAACAAAAAAACCGCGCTGATCTGAAGCGTTCCCAACCAGGGTCTATTCCCGGTAAACGCTGAACACATAATCAAGTATGCGGTTCCTTTCCCTGTCACTCATGCCGGTAAACATGATATTATAAACGTTTTTCTCCTCATTGATAGGTGCTATAGTGCCAACCATCTCAATCGCTTCATCTTTCAGTATTATTGATCCCTTGAGAAACTTCGCGCCACTCAGATCGTCATTGCTGCGGATGACCGCTTCACGATCCGAAAGAAGAATAATTGAGCCGCTCCGGTATACGATCTTTTTTGAGGATATGCCCTTGACATTTTTGCCTGAATTGAAGGTAAAGAACTGTATCGGGATTGCGACTGTGGCCGTTAGGCATTTCCGCTGTTCGCTCCGGATTATCTTATCAGTGTGACGGAAAAAAAGGACCCGGGGTCCCGGATCGATTTTACCGATTATGGAAAGCGTGAACTGATAGGAAGCGACATTTTCGACCCAGAGATACGCTTCAACCGCATCATTCTCCCTGCAGTAATTGAAAAATTCCTCTTCCGCCGGCGCGGACAGATAATATTCATTGTTATCGAGAACCGTAACCGCGGTGTACCCGAATCCTTTTCGGTATAACCTGATAACACTGCCGGTGAGAATCCTTCTCGTCGTTTCCAGCTTTTTCATTCTTCCTTTCCGATTGTTTTTAATCGTCATGCCTGACTCACCGCGCTTCAAAAAAACCACGGATCTCTTTCTTGCGTTCTTCAAACACAATTGAAAAATAGATATCGCGCAGGACGCATTGCGCGCTTGCTTCATATGCATATTCAATGAACATGGTGTAGAGCTGTGCGTCCCGGAAGTGTGAGCATACTGTTTTCAAGCGGAATTTCCCTTAACATTCCTTAATAAGAAGTGCCGGTTCTGTATCTCTGTCATTTGTGCCGCGCGGAGCAGGTACATTCGCCCGGCTGTTACAGGGAACAATTTTAATACGCATATTTCAAGAATTTTTTCTGTCATGAAACGCCCTATGACACTTGCACCATAATCGTACTGGCCGTGGTCATCGGGATCGCGTTTGCATGCATTGTGTCAGTCTATACCGCCAGCCATTAAATACTGACCGTCGTTGTTTCAAGGCGTCCCGCTCGTGTCAGGGGGACCGCAACCCAAACGGGAGCCGTCCAATAACGGGAAAAGCTATCGCCGCAAGGTGCTGGTGCGGCATGCGCTTGCCGTCTCGCGAAACATCGTCTCAGTTCCGGGACCGAACCGCATGAGCGATGCGATTCCGACCATGACGAAATGATCAGCATCTTCGATCTGGTTCGCAAGAAGAAAGGAAAGCTGCTCGAAAAAGAACGATCCAATTTTGAAAAACAAAAAGAGCCGGCGGCCGAATGATGTCCCGCACGAAGGCGGAATGGGGGATGCCGCCTCAGTATTTCTGCGGCACCTGCTCCAGGTATTTCCTCTTCATGTCCTCATGCAGCGCCATAAAGGCCGCTTCATCCTCGACATGGTATCGCTGAAGCACCTCTTCCTCGAGGAAATAGTAATCGAACCGCTTGCCTTCTATACCGCAGAGCTTATTTGCGAGATATGTTATGTACACGATATCCCGGTAGCTCTCGCTGCAATTGAGGGGCGCGTGGTGCCACTGTATCGCCTCCACGAGGTATTCCGGCAGGTTCCACTTGCGGGCGATCTTTTCGCCAATGCTGGAATGGCTGATGCCGATCGACACCTCTTCTATGACGGTAGATGTACGCAGGCCGCGGTCCCTGGTAAGGGTGAACATCCATTCGGAAAGGGCCGAACTCGTTGACAGGAGCACAATCTTTCCCAGGTCGTGCAGGAGCGCGGCAAGGTACACGTTCTGAACGATCTTCCCGCACCCGAAGGCGAGGGCGAGCTGCCGCGCGTAAAACGCGGTCTTGTTGCAATGGTCCCATATCTGACGGAACGAGGAATAGCGCTCGTCAAGAATGCGCCGCGCGCTTGACGCGATGATGATCGACCTGAGATTTTTCATCCCGATGAGGTTGATCGCCTCGCTGATTGTATCGATATGACGCCTGGTGATAAACGCGGCCGAATTCGAAAGCTTGAGAACGGACACGGAGAGGGAGGGATCGAGCGATAGCCTCTCGGCCACGAGCCGGTAATCGACTTCCGGGTCAGAGCAGAGCTTTTCGAGCTCCAGTATGTTCTCCGGAAACGTTGGCAGATCGCTGACTTCCTCGAGTATCTGCTGCTGGATTTTATTCATCACCGTGACCGGCTTCAGCTGAAACGGCACCACAAGAGAGGCCTGTGTCATATTACTGTCGGAAGAAATTTTCAGCGAGTTGACACCGATACCCGAATTCTTGAGGAAGAGGACTGTCAGCACCAGTCCGAGTCCCTCCCCCTCTGAATTATCCGTTACATCGCAGTATACCTCTGAAAAGTCGTTATACGTCTTTGCTTTTTCGATTCGCGCCGTTATTCGCTGCATTTCGGTAGGATGTATCGGCGTATTGTTCCGCACGTGAATGCTGAATCCTGATTCGAATTTTTTCAGATAAACAAAGACCTTGTAATCACTCTTCTTGAGCTCCTCGGCAACGAAATCCTGATTATCAACGATAAACGTCTTAAAGCTTTCCATGCCCAGCAGATAGGCTTCAGAATCGTTGATATCGAGGTTTTGAAAGCCAAAGTAGAGGCGCTTGGAATTCGCTTTAACCGCGTTTACAATGATCTCTCGCATAATCGTGATAATGGTATCCTGCAGGTAGATCAGGTTGTTGCGAGCAAGAATTTTGGTAATGACAGAGCTGATAAAGCGTATCACCGCCTTATTATGATAGCTCAACGACAGCCCGATGGTCTCACCTCGATCAAAATTAGTGGCCATCTGTGAGGTTTTAGACAGTACCATATATTCCCCCCCGGGAATTATGCTAATAAAATAAGCATTTATATTTAAAAAGTTATATTTTATATATAATTATAAAGCGTATAAAAAACTATTTTATAAAAGTATACTATTTTTTACATAAAAAAACACGCTCGGATTTTTTTCAAGTTTTTAATCAAAAAAGTGAACAAAATTGTGATATTTTGTCATAATTATTAGACTTGTTGCGAAATAAGCATCTCGCGCTCGCAGAAGCTGCCTGCCGGGGCATGTTAAGGGACTTCGCCCTCTAGAATTTCAGTATTGCAACAAATCTATTCATCCTGCTGTACCGCGGATTATTCAATCTTTTACGTACCATGACGCAACTCATGCCGGTCGATGTGGGAAATGATATCTTTTCAGGAATACCGGCCGCGTATCAATGGCTTTCTGATGCGACAATCACCGGTCCCTTCCTCAGTCTGTTTACACCGTCCGCAACCGATCCTTTCATTTCATATACCGGGGCGAACGTTATAACAATTCTCGTGCTCACATCAATTTACTTGTTACTGTTTTCCTTGTCCATATCCATTATCGCGACGATATCCACCCGCATCTATCTCATGATTTCTGACCACACCGGCAAGGACAATGCTGAGACCATACGGACACCGCTCGCCACTGTCGTGATGCTTGCCGGCATCTTTTTCCTGAAAAACTTATTTTTTTAACTTTTTCAACGCGTCATGGTGTGACATCTTGATACAAGGTTCCAGATCATATCGCTCCATTGCTATTTATCTTGACATTTTCCACCCGTGCTTTAAACGAAAGCACCATATTGATTTTTTTTCGAGGAGGCCCCCATGGCACGGTCATACAATATCGCGGTTCTACCCGGCGACGGCACCGGTCCTGAAGTCGTGACCGAGGGCCTCAAAGTCCTGAAAGCTGCTGCGTCAAAGGAAAAACTGACGCTGAATTTCACGTCCTTTGATTTCGGCGGCGAGCGTTTCATGAAAACCGGCGAGGTGCTGCCGGTAAACGCAATTGACGAGCTGAAAAAATTTGACGCCATCTATCTGGGCGCCATTGGTCATCCTGACGTCAAGCCGGGCATACTCGAAAAGGGCATCCTCCTTAAGCTCCGCTTCGAACTCGACCAGTACATCAACCTGCGGCCCGTGCGTCTCTACCCGGGCGTGGAGTGCCCCATCAAGAACAAAGGGCCGAAGGAGATCGACTACTGCTGTATCCGCGAGAACAGCGGCGGCATGTACACCGGCATGGGCGGCCTGTCGCGGCCCGGCACGAAGGACGAGACCGCCGTGCAGAACATGGTATACACCCATGCCCAGGTGGAGCGTTGCCTCAGGTACGCATTCGAATACGCCCGCACCCATGGCAAGAAGGCGCGCGGCGTCGGTCCTGAAAACAAGCTTGCGCTCGTGGGCAAGTCCAATGTGCTCACCTTCATGTATGAATTATGGAACCGCGTCTTCGCCGAGATCGGGAAGGAGTACCCGGATGTAACGCGCGAATACTACCACGTGGACGCAACCTGCCTCTACATGATCGCCAGCCCCGAGATGTTCGACGTGATCGTCACGGAAAACATGTTCGGCGATATCATCACTGACCTCGCAGCGATCACACAGGGGGGACTCGGGATTGCCGCGGGCGGCAACCTGAACCCGGAGGGGGTGAGCATGTTCGAACCGATCGGCGGCACCGCACCGATGTGGACCGGCAAGAACGCCATCAATCCGCTCGCCGCCATCTGCGCCGGGTCCATGATGCTGGAGGTTCTGGGTGAAAAAAAGGCCGCGGACCGGGTCGAGCAGGGCATCATGAAGGTCATTGAAAAAGACATGAAATCGATGGAAGCGGGGAAGATGGGGCTCTCCACCACCCAGGTTGGGGACCGGGTGGCGGAATATGTTTCCTGACATCAGCCCTTCAGATCGTTCAACCGCTTCTGCAGCGCGCTCTTGAAGGGGATGGTGATTACCATCGTTAATAGCCCGGCATAGAGAATCGCTATAACGTCAACGGCCATCCACCAGGCGACCGTCTTACCGCTATCGGTATATCCTTCACCAATGCTATTCAGTATCATGATAATGCCGAGAAAAACGGTGGCCGCTGTTGACGCGATTACCAACTTCTGCGCGGTTGAAAAGAATACCAGCGCGTTTTTCAATTCATGTTCGTTCGAGTTACTTTTTTCCATCGCCGCCCTGAAGGCATTGACGAATTCCTTCGGCCCATAATGACTTAACAGCATCAGGATCACCGGTGCGAGGACCAGCATGAGGGAGGGTATATCGATCATTATCATGATAGTGCTCTTCGCAAATACCACCCCCAGCGCAAATAATCCGACCGTCAAAACGGCATACACGATGTATGATTTTTTCATAATGTTCCTTCCTCGCTTCTGTTATTTTGTATCTCCCGGACAAGATCATCGAAAAATCCCGTTACCCGCTCATTTATATTATACTGCTCGGTGATCACCAGCACCCGCTGTCCAAGTAATGAAGACTGATAGCGTCCGTAAATCATTCCCGTCGCTATCAAGACCATCAGAACCGCGTGAAACGCGAGGTTGAACACCCACGATCCGGTTCCGCCGCCGCCCGATGCAGGCTGCGCATACCCGCCGGAAAGCTTCACTGCCGCAACCTGTTCGCTGTAATACCCGCGCAGGGCTTTTTGCAATTTCATCTCAGAGCCACTCCTTCAATTCATGGCGCAGGCGCGCCTCAATCGCCCGCATCCTTGTTTTAACGCTGTTGACATTCATGCCGACAAGAGCGCCGATCGACGCGTACCTGAGCCCTTCGAAATGTCTCAGGTACATCATTTCACGATCAACGTCATCAAGCCTATCAAGGCTTGTTCTGATGGCGTGATTCAGCTCGCCGGCGCAGACATCTTCCAGCGGATCATACACCCTGTCGGCAGTATCCCGTAATTCCTCTCCGCAGGGCCGTGCATCCTTTTTTCTCATGAAATCAATGCAATGATTTCTCGTTATGGTATAGATCCATGCGTTAAAGGAGCGTCCCGTCTTGTACCTGCCTATTGTATCATACACTTTCATCATGATCTCCTGTACCAGGTCTTCGCCATCCTCAGGCGAACAATGCATGACTGCCGTCACATAATAATAAAGCCGCTTCCGGTAGTGTTCCCACACGTGCCTGAAGAGAACCTCCCGGTTTTTCGACAGCATCGCATTCAGCGTTATGGTGATCAATTCAGAAGACTTCATCATACATATAATACAACGTATGGGTATGGAAAAAAGTTTTGATTTTTTGACGAAAAAATACGCACCGGACGAATTCAAGAAACAGTCCCGGCATGATTACGTTGAAAATTGACTGGAGCGGCTCCCGCACGGTCGCACGCGAAGCATTCTGTCGGAGGCAACTGATCCACCAGGGCAGATAAAGCGCCCGGGTTCATTTGCCTATAACGCCATTCTCTTTGAAGCGCATAACCTCAGCATCCGAATATCCCGCGCCCGCAAGAATCGCGTCATTATGACACCCCAGCGCCGCCCCTGCCAGCGGTGCGTAGTAATGACCGGACCCGAACTTGATCGGATTGCCGATCTGTCGCACGGCCTTTCCTTCCGCGGTACGCACCTCCACCACCATATCCCGTTCCGCAAGGGGCGGGCTGTTGATCGCCTCGCTGAGTGTATTGACCGGCTCCACGCAGGCATCGCACTGTGCGAATACCTCGCGCCAGTGGGAAAGCGGCTTTTCTGCGATGATCTTCGCCGCACGCTCCTTGTTATTCCAGTTCAGAATTCCGGTCGGCGCCATGTCCGGACACCCGATGCATTCACAGAAGGCGGCGAAGAACTTCTGCTCCACCGGGCCGACCGACAGGTACCCGCCGTCCGCCGTGACGTAGAAATCATACAGGGCCCCGCCGGAGAGCAGGTCGTCCCTGATCGGCTCTGGACCGCCGGCCAGGTAGCCCGCGGCTGCGACAAATGACATGGCAAACACGCCGTCGGTTATCGACACGTCAATAAAATCGCCCTTCCCCGTCTTCAGCCGGTTGATGTACGCCGCAAGCACCCCGATCGCCAGGTTCTTCGATCCGCTGGCCACGTCCGCGACCGGGATACCCAGATGCACCGGCCCGGTCTCTTTCCTCCCGGAGAAGGACTCCACCCCCGAGACCGCCATGTAGTTTATATCATGCCCCGCGCGCAGGGCGTACGACCCGGTCTGGCCGTACCCGGTGAGTGAGCAGTAAATGACCGAGGGGTTTATCTCCCTGATCCGCTCATACCCCAGGCCCAGCCGCTCCATCACGCCGGGACGGAACTGCTCGATCACGATGTCAAAGTCCCGCACCAGCCTGTGTACAATCTCCACCGCTTCCTGTTTTTTCAGGTTCAGGGACAGGGATTTTTTCCCCCGGTTGACGTGCGCATACGCCGCACCCATACCGTTAATGTACGGCGGCAGGAGCCGCAGTATGTCCGGGCTCTCGCTGTTTTCGACTTTAATGATATCTGCGCCCATGTCGGCCAGAAGCATGGTGCCGTACGGGCCCGGAAGCAGGTAGGTAAAATCAAGGATTCTCATACCGTCAAGCGGCGTGGTCATGGCACCCTCCCAGCAGATGAAACAACGGCCGAACTGATTGCGCTTTCTGATTGCATTATGCCATGAACGTAAATTAATTGCAACAGGAAATCGGCCTGTCATGCAGCTGGTGAAGAGAATCATATCTGACTGGCTGGTTTAACCGAAATCGATACGCCTCTTGCCGATTCTCTTCTGTATCATTCCAACTCCCCTGACGAGGCCGGGAATCGGATTAACCGGTATGCCGGCGAAGCGATATCCGATGAACTCGAGGATGGTCCCTGCCTCGCGCACCGTGTCCATGTAGGCGAAATCAATGCTCAGCGGCCCCACGCCGATCCTGCCCCGGACCCAGGCGGGACACCCCAGCGCAGAAACGGTATCCGCCCATGTATCTACGCTGCGCGTAAGGAAGCCAATGTGGTGGAGGACAGGCCGCCCCTGCGGATCAACACACTGACGGTAGAAATCCGACCCCGTGCCCGGCTCGAGCAATTCGATCTCTATCCCGTCATGGTAGGCCAGGCCCATCGTGCCCTTGAAATGCCGTTCTGCGCCGCGCTCGGTCCAGCGGGGAAGCGACGCTGACGAAATCATGAACGGCCCGAATCCCTGCGATTCCAGATCAATTGCCGCCTTCACAACATCCGGGACCAGGACACCTGCCTGGTACACCCGGAGAGGAATCCCTGCCCTGTTTCTGAATTCCGCGGCAACCTCCTGTATGCGGGCGTTAAAACCGGATCCAGACATCATATCTAGAAACAGCATGTTTTCCTCCTTGTTTCAGATGTGTATGATTAAAACTCCACGCTAGCGGAATTCTATCGCGGTCTTGATCGCCCTGTTCTTCGTCTTGTTCAGGTTCACCGCTATCATCTCCCGGTACTCTTCGATCCCGAACCGGTGCGTGAGCATGTCGTCCACTCGTACCGCGCCTTTCTCAATCAGTCCGAGCGCCATTTCAAACGCCTGCTTCCGCCCTCCCGCAACATTGTTATAACGATACCCGTAGCACCCCCTGATTGTCTGGAGTTTGAGCCACAGGGGCGTGAGGTCAAGCTTTACCTCCGCACCGATCCCGAGCACCGACAGGGTGCCGTTCGTGGCCAGCGCCCGGAGAGACCGGTTCAGCGTATCCCGGTGCCCTACCGTGTCGAAGATCCGGTCGAAGCCTCCCATCACCACCGGTTCACCCAGCAGCGGCTTGTACGCCATCCCGCCGGCAATTCTTGACGCCGCATCGATGATCGCAGTCTTTATCGCCCGGTCGGCCCCTGACCTCTGCGCATATTCGGCTGCGAAGCCGGAGGGTTCGATCACCGTGATGTCGCAGCCGATTCCGAGCGCCCTGATCGACTTGACCACCATTGCGCCGATCACCCCGCCGCCGATCACCAGCACCCTGTCGCCGTTCCCGGGCAGGTTGTCCAGCACCGCCTGGAGCCCTACCGCCAGCGGCTCGGTCATGACCGCGGACTCCGGGGACACGCCCTCCGGGACACGGTACACCTGGCTTCTGTGCGCGGCAAGATATTCAGCGAACCCGCCGTTCACGTCCCTGCAGATGCCGATGAACATCCCCGGCGCGAACGCGCCCTCGGCGAAATTTTCGCAGTTGCCGGGAATGCCGGCGGCGCAGCTGCGGCACACGGGTTTGATGCCTCTCGTTTCACAACTCAGCGCCGGCATCGCCGTGACCAGGTCGCCTTTTTTTACCGATGTCACCTCGCCGCCCGTTTCCACGATCTCCCCGCAGAACTCGTGCCCCGGCACACAGGGAAACGAGGTAAAGGGCATTGCCGTGGGCGAGTCCTTCATCAGTATGAGATTCATGTCGCTGCCGCACACGCCGCAGAGCCTTGTTTTTATGATCACCCATTCTGGGGAAGGCAGTTCCGGCTCCGGAATGTCCGCCAGCCGTATTGTTGTAAACGGTCCCTCATAGCAGAACTTCGCGCTCAAAGGACGGAGCGCACGGAGCGCCACGAAGCGGAGAGGATCGAGATTCAGGAGCAGGGCTTTCATACAGTGCCTCCACTACCTTCGCGGGGGTTGACCCCCGCAAAGTTTGAACGCATTTATCATTATATCTTCAGTGACTGATAGAAGAGATGCGTTGCCGGACTCGTCACCGTCGGATCAGTCATCACGTTGATGCATGCCGGCTTCCCCGAAGCAAACGCCCGCTCGAGCGCGGGAATGATCTCCTCGTCTTTCGTCACGAACTCACTGTGGCCGCCGAGGCCCTCGACCATCTTCTCATAGCGCCGAACGCCGAGTTCAGAGCACTGGAGCCGGTCCTTTCCGATCGACACCTCCTGGCTGTGCTTGATCATGCCCCACGCGCAGTCATTGTTGATCACGCATACCACCGGAATATTGTGGCGCACCATGGTATCGAATTCCATTGCGTTGAACCCGAAGGATCCGTCTCCATTCAAAACCACGACCTTCTTGTCCGGCCGCGCAAGCTTAGCCGCCATGCCGAAGGGAAGACCGGTTCCCAGGCACCCGAGCAGTCCTGCGGCGGAAGCCACGACCCCGGCCTTCTGCCGTGTTGTAAAGCCCAGTCCGAAATACTGGGTGTCTCCTCCGTCCGCGATATAGATGGCGTCATCGCCGACGAACTTTTGTATCTGCGCCACCAGACGAACGGGATGGATGGGGTCCGTTGCCGTTTCACGAATCCTGTGTTCATTATCGAGCACGGAACGGCCGGCACCCTTCAGGGTTTGTATCCATTCGCCATGGTCATTCTCGTTTACGAATGGAACCAGCTGACCGAGCACCGAACCCGCGTCGCCAACCAGCCCGACGGTGGCCTCCACGTTCCGGTTGATTTCCAGTGGATCGATATCTATTCTGACTATTTTTGTCGTTTTCGGGATGATCTGGCCGAACTGGAGAAGCCAGTTGAAGCGGAGTCCGGCCGCGATAATCACATCGAACCGGGCGATACTGAAAAACAGGCCGAGGTTGCCGATGTCCATTACTGACAGGGGATGATTGTCAGGAAGCTCACCCCTGCCGTAGTTGAGAAGCATAAACGGAACGCCCGTTTTTTCAACAAGTTTACCGAGAGGGCCCGAACAGCCGCTGAACCCGATACCGGAACCTCCGAGAAATAACGGCTTCTTCGCGTTATTTATAATCTCGGCCGCTGCCTTCAGGTCAGCCTCATCGGGATGAACGGTGTATTTCGGATTGGGTCGGGCAGGCATTGGAACGAGCGATTCTTCAATCTGAATATTGAGGATATCGGGCGGCAGCTCAAGCATTACCGGCCCCGGCCTTCCCAGCAACGCATTTCTGAAGGCAATCGACAGGTACTCGGGGATCCGCTTTATATCGTAGCAGGTGGCTGCCCATTTTGTGATCGGCCTGACCACCTCGATCTGGTTCATTTCCTGCAGCGCTCCCTTCAGGTCGTCGCGCAGCGGCGCCCTGCCGCACAGTACTACCAGGGGCGCATTGTCCAGGTACGCATTGGCGATGCCGGTAAGACCGTTGGTAAACCCGGGGCCTGCGGTGAGGAAGCATACTCCCGGCCTGCCCGTGTACACGGACCAGGCATGCGCCATCATGGCCGCCGCCTGCTCGTGCCGCACGTCGATGGTGCGTATCTTATACTCGGTAAAACCGTCCAGCAACGATTCAAGATGCCCGCCGGAGATCCCGAACACGACATCCACGTTTTCAATTTCTTTTAAATATTTACCGACCAGGTGACCGCCGTTTATAAGAGCCATTGCGTTCCTCCTCAGAATAATAATTCAGTTTTTTTATCAAGCCTGTCTTTTTTTGACACTGCTGCAGATGCCGGCAGGGCGTGCGCTACATGACCAGCTTTACGCCATCGTTGAACCACTGCGCAAAAAAAGCCATGCCGTCGAGCTTCATTTCTCCCGCAGCCGCGGCCTTGAATTGCTCTTCATCGCTCTGTGAGGACATGACCCTGAACCCGGTTTTCGCATCAGACCATATGATGGCGGTATTATAGGAATGTTTCCCGCCGCTGCGGGACCTGACAGCGCCCCGGTCAAATATGAAAAGCCGGCCCCGCTTTCCGTCCGCGGTCTTAATCATGATTTTCACATCATGAATCGAACCGACATAATTCTGGTACGCGGCGTTATGTTTCGCGGCCCATTGCAATATCCGGTAGAGAAAAAAAAGTAGAACGCTGAATCGCATAGACGGCTCCTCGTGATAGATTCATTTATTCACCCTGTACCGCTCCCTGACCCACGCGCCGATGCTGGCCATCGCATCCTGATAGGACACCGTTGTCTTCCACCCCAGATCCGCTCGCGCGAGGGTCGTGTCCAC
>JAFGJX010000043.1 GCA_016928865.1 Spirochaetota bacterium | reverse complement strand
GATGCTCTTTTCCTTTGCCCGGTACGACGCGCCCGAGGTGTATGTGATGCTCCAGAAAGAGATGGCGGAGAGGATCGTGTCCGGCCCCGGAGAAAAGAGCTACGGCGCCCTGTCGGTCACCCTGGGGCTCTACTATGAAGCGCGGACGCTTATGAGGGTGCCGCGCGAGGCCTTCTATCCACGGCCCGAGGTGGCATCCCTGTTCCTGGCCCTTTCACGGCGTGAGCGCCTACCTCTGGAAGCCGGGGAGATAGGCCTCTTTCACGCCCTGGTGAAGTCCGCGTTCTGGGGGCGGCGGAAGACGCTGCTGGCCGCCCTTTCGGCCTCGCCGCACCTCGGCCTCGGCCGGGAGCGGGCGGCGCGGCTCCTCGAGGAGGCGCGGATCGACGGCGCGCGTCGCGGCGAGGAGCTCGGCCGCGACGAGTTCGTGGCCCTGACCAGGGCCTGCCGGAATACAATATCATGGAATGATGATGAGAATAGAACTGAAAGTCCTTGAAGATATCCTCTCACGCGTTCAGAAGCCGGGACGCTATACGGGGAACGAGCTGAACGTCATCGTGAAGGAGGACGCCCCGTTTCGCATGGCGCTCTCCTATCCGGACCTGTACGAAGTCGGCATGTCCAATAACGGGATACGCATACTGTATGATATCGTAAACGCCATGCCGGATGCGGCGTGCGAGCGGGTCTTCGCCGTGGCCGCTGATTTTGAGGCGGCGCTCCGGGAAAGCGGCGTCCCGCTCCACACCCTGGAGACGCGCACGCCGCTGCAGGAGCTCGATCTCCTGGGATTCAACGTGTCCCACGAGCTGCTCTGCACCAACATCCTCCAGATTCTCGATCTGGGCGGTATCCCGCTGCGCCGGCGTGACCGGGACGCCGGCCCCGTCGTGATTGCCGGGGGAGCGGCGGTATCGAACCCGCTGCCCCTGTCCGACTTCATCGACGCCTTCTACATCGGCGACGGCGAGGAGGGTATAACGGATATTGTGCGTGCCGCGTGCGACGCGAAGATGGCCGGGGCAGGGAGAGGCGAGGTGATCGAGCGGATCGGCGCTGTCGGGGGGGTGCTGCTTCCCGGGCGGCACTGCGCGCCGGGCGGCGGGGCAGCGGTGCGCAGGCGCGTGTACCGCGGCCGCGGCCTGGCTGACCCGGTCCGGCCCCTGGTGCCGAACATCCGCATCGCGCAGGAGCGGATCGTTGTCGAGGCGACCCGCGGCTGCGGCAATTTCTGCAACTTCTGCCACGCCGGATTCTGGGACCTGCCCTACCGGCGCTATGATCACCGCGCCGTCGCGGACAGGGTGCTTGAGATTGCCGGGCACACGGGGTATAACGAGGTGACCCTCTCCTCGCTCTCCATCAGCGATTATCCCGATCTCGCGGCGCTCACCAACGAGCTCCTCCCCGGGCTGACCGAGCGGGGGATTTCGGTGTCCTTCCCCTCGCTCAGGGTGGACACGGCGACCCTGCCACTGATAGAACGGATATCGGAGCTGCGCCGCGCGTCGCTCACCTTTGCGGTGGAGTCGGCCTCGGAGATGGTGCGGGCGCGGGCGAACAAGAAGGTATTCACGGAAGACCTTCTTGAGATTGTCCGGCACGTGTCAGCACGGGGATGGAAGGTGATCAAGCTCTATTTCATGATCGGCCTTCCCGGCTGCGAGGAGACCGACGAGGCCGGGGACATCATAGGCCTCCTGAAAGAGATACGCCGCGCCGCCGGCCGGGGCATGGATATCAACGTGACCGTGTCGCCCTTTGTGCCGAAGCCCCACACGCCGTTCCAGCGGGAACGCCAGATGGATCGCGGCTATTTCGATGAAACCGTGCTGCGCGTCAAGCGGGGCCTCCCCCGATCGATCCGGATCAAGAACCATGATGTGGACTCGTCCATACTGGAGGCCGTGATCGCGCGCGGCGGCGCGGAGCTCGGCGCGGCGATCGAGCGCTCCTATCGCGACGGATGTCGCTTCGATTCATGGGACGAGCTTTTCCGCTTCAAAACATGGCGGAAGAACCTTGACGAGGCAACGCCCGGGTGGCGGGAACGGATCGGGCGGCGCCTGGAAGGGCCGCTCCCCTGGGACTGCGTCGATACCGGGTTCGGGCGGCTGCTGGAAAAGCGGACTGAGGCGAGCGCCGCGTGCGCGCCGCTGCGGCGGCGGACGGCCGGCCCGCGCGGCGCGGTGGACGCGGCGCGCATCGAGGAGGCGGGCAGGGCCTTTGCGCGGCGCTTCGAGGCCGGGCACCGCGTGCGGATACGCTTCGTCAAAACGGGCATGATGCGGTTCATATCGCACATCGAGTTCATGGAGGTCGTGAAGCGCGCCCTCAGGATCGCGGACGCGCCGGTCGCCATGACCAGGGGCTTCAACAAGCGGGAACGCGTTTCAGCCGGCTTCCCCACGCCGCTCGGCATCGAGAGCGAGTCTGAGCTGGTGGATGTCGATCTCTTCAAACCCGCGCCCGCGGACATTGCCGCAAGAGTGAACGCGGGCCTGCCGGAGGGGATATCCGCCGCGTCGGTGCGCGCGCTTGACGGGAAAGAATCGATCATGGCCGAGACCGCGGCCGTTGAATACAGTGTCGCCGCGGATGAAGGCCTGATAAAGAAGATGTCAGCGTCTCTTGACGCGCGAATTGCCTTTGTCAAGAAGACGAAGAAGACGGAAAAAGACGTGCCGTTTGACCGCGTGGTGCATTCGTATGATGCAGGCGGCGCCGGGTCTCTGCTGATCAGGCTCTACGCCGGCTCGGAAGACTCGGTCCGCATTGACGAGGTCGCGAGGGCTCTTGCCGGATCCGGGGAAGACGCTCATCGGAGCCTGAGGATCGTAAAGACGGCGCAGTACAGGGACGTAGAGGGAAAGCTTGATATGATAGGGTAGGCGCTCCATCCTCACGTGCTCACACTGTCAATAAAGGCTAAATCGGGACGGGCGCCGATGCGCTTTTTTTTCCTTGATATATTTTCTGAATGACTGAACAATCGCTTCATCTGAGGAACAATCCGGATGGCAAAAGCGGCAGGAGGCATATGTTGAACGGTATTCTCGATCGGTTGCTTGCCCGATATGGGGATTCTGATTATATCATTATGCTCAAGACGCGGTTTTTGCTCCGCGTGAGTATCGCGGGGATCGTTGTTTTCCCCTTTATCATCG
Organism: Spirochaetota bacterium; assembly: GCA_016928865.1. Lineage (GTDB taxonomy): Bacteria > Spirochaetota > UBA4802 > UBA4802 > UBA5550 > RBG-16-49-21. Next base: position 43,764 of record JAFGJX010000043.1, on the reverse strand, counting down.
CGTATAACATCTATCTGAGCCTCACAAAAGCCGCTTTCGGATACTCGATCTACTGGCCGATAATTGCCCCGCTGCTGATCGTATATATCATATACATCACGGTCATTATCCTGATTGCCAGGGGCCGGTTTGCGCCGGCGGGACACCTGTTTTTCATCGCCTCGCAGTTTTTGATATGGTCAATAGTGATTGTCGACAAAAGCGGTCCGGTAGAGCGGTTGGACACAATCATTATTCTGTTCGCCATACTGGCAATGAGTCCGCTGGTCATCAAGAAGAACCCGTTTTTTATCATCATCTATTCGGCGGTAACGGCTCTGGCCTCCATGATTTTCGCCATATTTTATTTTCCGGAGATGAGCCTGGGGCCGACCACGACGGTCGATTTTATCGGCGATATCTGCATTGCATCGGTGGTTGTCGCCATCATGACCTACAACCTGTTTTCGATCAACAGGGCCGCGCTGGATAAATCGGAAGAGAGCAGGGCGGCGCTGGCGAGGGTCAACGCGGATCTTAAGGCCGTAAACGAGGAGCTGACCGCGTCCAACGAGGAGATTGAATCGGCCATGGAGGAGCTGGCCGCGAGCAATGAGGCGTTCGAGGAACAGAACAGGGATCTGGCGGAATCGCAGCGGGTCATCACAGAATCGCTCGAAGAAAAAGAGGTCCTGCTCAAGGAGGTGCATCACCGCGTCAAGAACAACATGCAGATCATTTCCAGCCTGCTGAACATGCAGTCCGAGAATATCAGGGATCCGCTGATGCGGCAGACCATCAATGACGCCATAAGCCGGATACATTCCATGGCGCTCATTCATGAAAAAATCTACCAGGCGGGCAACTTCAGCCGGATAGACATGGCGGCCTATATCACGGAGCTGCTGAATGACATCATCCTGCTCTCCTCAAAAAATCCCGATGACATACATGTTGCAAAAAAGCTCGCTCCTGTCCATCTCTCCATCGGCCAGGCAATCCCGTGCGGTATCCTCATCAACGAGATTCTCACAAATTCAATCAAATACGGGTGCAGGGACAGCGGCGGATGCCGGGTCGATCTGGAAATGTCAGTCCACGAAGACATGGTCACCCTGGTAATAGCGGATAACGGCCCCGGCATTGAGAGAGATATGCTGGAGCGCGGCGACACGGCCACCCTGGGGATGCAGCTCATAAACGCGCTGGCAAGGCAGTTGAATGCCGAGCTTGAGGTCGGCGTAGACGGGGGCACCAGGTTTACCATACGTTTCAGCAGCAGGGAGGGGCAATAAATCCCTTCATGCCGGCGTCAGGCGCGTAACGTTATTCCACCGCCACTTTTACACTGTCATCAAGCTCGGATCTCTTGATAAACCCGATAAAATCGCCGGAACGTGAAACCATGGTCTTGATAACCAGGCTCGAAACCTTGCGCGGCGGGATGATGCCGTCACGGATTTTCTTGAGAACCCACAGGTTTTCCACGCGGTTCATCGACATGCCGAGGTATTTTTTTGCGAACATTTCATAGGTTTGCCCGTCTTTGTTTAAAAGCACGCGCACGGATCCGCCGTTCTGCCATCTCGTCATGTCGCCGGTGAATATGCGCTTCAGCTCGACGGCGCTGATTGTGGCCCGTTGCTTGTTGATGATAGGGACCACGTCGTCTTCCTGGGAGTGGACGGCGACCTTATTGTGCAATACAGCCAGTAAGCATAATGCAGTCATGAGAATGATGTAGCGTAGTTTATTCTTCATTGCCGTCCTCCTAGAATGCCGCTGAAAGAGATGCCCCGACCTGATGAATATTATTGTTCGTTTTAAAGGGAGCAATCCTGGAATTCATGATATCTGTCGGGTCAGTGATGGCAAGAAGATTGTTCGCACTATAAAGCATGGTGTAATTATACTCCAGTTTAAGCACTACTTCCGGAATGATCCGTATATTTAAGCCGCTTATAAAAAGATGAAACATTTTTCCTTGTGCGGTAAGCGTGGTATCGGAACAGGTAAATTCCACATATTCATATCTGAAATACGGCGTGAGCCATCCCATGAACTGCCACTCAAACTGGCCGTATGTCATATAATATAAATAATTTTCCGGCCGTTTTACGAATCCTGAAAGACCAACCAGGCTTCCCAGCCCATACTCATGGACCCATGCCTGCAGATATTCTCCCTGAAGTATTATGGTGCTGTCCGCAGGCAGATTGTTGAAGGCAATTCTCAGGTGCGCCATCGCCATTGTGTCCGTCTGGCGGATTTTATACTTGTCGAGCATCGGTATGAAATAGGGGTTCATGCTCATAAAACCTTCAGGGCCCAGGATGAAAAGCGGGACCGAATATTGATAGAAGGGATAGACCCTCTCCCCCCGGTAGGCTGAGCCGCCGAAATCAATATCAATGGTTCTTATTAAAGATGGAAGTTTAAAATTCAGAAAAGCGCCGTAGTTAAAACCGGAACTGTAGTCATTTGCAACTGCGGCATCCACTGAATTTCCATTGGTCCCGTATATCGCGTACTCAAAAAGCGTATCGATGCCCGGAATATTTATTTTACCGAGAAACTCCAGGCCGGTCTGCGATCGCGGCATGCCCACGAAGGGTACCGGCGCTGCCGCGATGACCGGCGTACGGATTGAGGTCACGACAGGCGCGCCATGGTCCTGGCTCCATATCCCGTAGGGGGACAAAAAATGGCCGGCCCTGATTTTCGCGAAATCATACCGGTTCCATTCAATATATGCCCGTTCAATGCCTATGGAACCATACTTGCCCATGACAACGTTGTTGTCGTAGTAACTGGTATCCACCGGATAGAACAGGATCTTCTTGGGTATCACGGACGCGGTTGGATCGGATACATCCGACCACGGGGTTTTCAACCCTTCCGGCACATACAGGAAGCGTATCTCGCTGAACACCTCCCAGCCCCTGGCGATGTTAAATTTCAAATAAAGATTCAAATTGCTCACGGTAAAATGCTTTTGAGAATGGAGATATATTTTTGCCGGATTCTTGTTGGATTCCAGTTTTGAATATTGGAACTGAAAATCGATAAAGCCCGAAATATGGAACCGGTCTGCTTTGATTGTCTCGATTGTTTGATCATCTTCAAGAGCGATATCCGGCTCTTCTTCGTTTTTCTGGGCAAAGAGCTGGAAGGTCCAAAGTAGTATAACAACCAATGCGGGGAAAAATAGTTTCTTTTTCAAGAATATCCTCCTAGTTGATATGCTGTTATTAATGGCGTGTCTCAAAAATGAAACTTCCTTGTCTCCGAAGTCGTGAATGTACGCGGATTTATAGGAAAATGGTCTGATCGTCATCCTCACCGGTCATAAAGAGTTCTATATCGGGAGCCTTTCCCATGACATTATCATGGAAATAATCATAAAACAAACATCATAAATAATCAATAATAATTCTCTACGTGCGTGAAAAATATTAAATGTCAACCGGTACGATTTTCGGCTTGACGAAATAAAAAATATCAATAGTGAATGAATATAAAATAACTGGCTGCCATGATGGTATTATATAACCTGACTATTATGAATGCAAAAGTATCTAATCCCGCTTTAAGGATATAATAATGCAAAGAGTCCTGTCGTCAGTAAAATCTATTAAACAGTACATCATCAAATACAAAAAAATATTTTTGTCCACTCTTCTCATTTTAGTGCCGGTCTTGCTCCTTTTTATAATAGAAGCCGCTATTACGGGGAAAAACGCGGGAAAGGCAAACAGTGCGGTTGAAATTACTCTGCCGGGCGCCTTTGCCTATGTTCAGCTCGAGCGCAGCATCGTGAACATGCAGAAATGGCTCTATTACGTCGGCGCCACCCGCAACGAGAAGGGATACGACAGCGGCTTTATGGAGGCGGAAGCCTATTATAACCAGGCACAGAAGGACGTTCAGGCATTGAAAGCCATGTTCAAGGATGACCCCGTCGAGCTCCAGAAGATCGACGACCTCGCCGCGGCGATAGACGGCTATTATGAAATAGGCATTGAAGTGGCGAACGCGTATGTGGACCAGGGAACCTTTTACGGCAATGCCATGCTCAAGGTATTTTCAGCCATCGACAGCGAATTGAACGAGCTGCTGCGGAAAAACGTGAAGCAGCGCACGGAGGAGACCATGCGGATCAACGTCTCCATCAAAAACGTGCTGATGAATACGGGAATCATCTTCGCGGTCCTGGGTATTCTGGTAATCGTTCTTGGCGTAATAAGCTTTAATTTTATGGTGCAGCGGTTGATGCTGAGAGATTCACATGCGCAGCTCTCCAGGGCAATGGAATCGCTCTGGGGCGAGATGGAGCTGGCGCGCAAGATCCAGACCATTCTCCTTCCTGAGAACCCCTCCATCAAGGGGTATGATATCACCGCCACCATGGTGCCGGCGGACGAGGTGGGGGGCGACTATTATGACATTATAACCGTTGACGGCAAGGACTGGATAGTTATCGGCGATGTCTCCGGGCACGGCGTTTCTGCCGGGCTGGTGATGATGATGGTTCAGACCTCGATCCAGACGGTTATACGCCAGTATCCGGACCTGTCTCCGAACAAGCTTTTAAATGTCGTCAATTCGGTCATAGCGAAAAATATTAAGCGATTCGGCGAGTCAAAATACATGACCATTACCGTTATGGCCTGCGTGGAAAAGGGAAAATTCGTTTTTTCGGGTCTTCACCAGGACATGATGCTGTATCGTCCTGACAAAAAGGCGGTTGAGAATATTGAGACCCGCGGAATGTGGATAGGGATTGTTGATGAGATTGAAGGAATGTGCGCAAATGATTCATTCTCAATGAAGAAGGGGGACGTGCTCTGCCTTTTTACCGACGGTATAACAGAAGCAGTCAATGATCAGGGGGAGATGTTCGGCGAAGAAAGGCTGTCCTCGATTTTTTTTGAAAGCTGCAAGTCAACGGTCGATGTGGAAGAGATAAAGGACAATATTATTCGGGAATTAAAGGCTTATCACATCAGAGATGACGTTACGCTTGTTCTTTTGCTCCGTAAATAGCATTATATCTCCTGGTCATGAGAAAAGCGTATCTTTGCACTATTAACGCAAGCCGCCTGAATGTTTCGTGAAATGCCATCATGCGACCGGCCTCATAACCGGCTGAACAACAAGGAGCGTTGTCATGGCCCTGAAAAAATCAAAGAAGAAAATAATAGCGGGCGTTTGCGGCGGTATTGCCGAGTGGCTCGGGTGGAGCCCGACGCTGGTGCGCATACTGTATGTGCTTGTCTCAATCGCGTCTGCCGCATTTCCCGGCATTATCGTCTATATCGTGCTCATGGTGCTCATGCCATCGAGCGACAGCTGACGAATCGTTTTTAATGGCGCACGGGCCCGGTCAATAAAAATCTTCCAAAAGATTCGTGATGTTTTTACGGCATCCAGGTCATTTTTCCGATAGTTATCGGTAAAATTCTTACTCTGGCCCCGCTGGCTCCGATAGTTATCGGTATCTGCCGGGGGTCAGAGCAACTTCTGCAAACAAGGCGCAGGCATGGATGTCGGCCTTTCTGATGCCTATAAAGGCGTTTTTTGCTTGAAAATTATCTCTACAAAAAATATATTATATATAGAAAGGCCTTGGTTGGGCTGAATCCATAAGTTGGGAGGAGCATTATGGAAATCACCAATATCAGCGGACCGGACGTGGTTCCGAGCGGCTTTTCTGCGCAGCCGCCGCGTCTTGAAGAGCAGCCGGCCCCGCCTGAGGAACAACCTGTTAATCCCCCGCCCGAATCGGTCGAAAATAGTACCAGCGGGACTCATATCGATACCTATGCATAGGATGGCAAAATGGGAACTTTGAGCAAGGCCGAGAAGGCGGCGTATAATGACGAAATTAAGGATATCAAGCGGGAAGTCGAGCAGATTAAAAAGTCTCTGAACGAGGCCGCAATCAAAAAGAAAAAGCACCCGTCAATAGAGAGCTATTACAATCTGGAGATCGCTTCTTATGAAATGGACTCTATCGACAGCTTTTTAAAGATGAATGACCTATCAGTGGAGATGCTGGGAATCAAGAACAACAGCTATCTCGAAAACGCGCGGAAGCAGTTCTATCTCGTGCTTCAACACCTTGAGGAGGTCGTGGGAGACGATATTGACCGCACCCTGAAGGAAAATGACGAATATCTGGCGCATATCAAAAAGCTCAATCCCGCGCAGATTCTGAATTTTGTCCATCGCATGCATTCTCTGCTCAACAAGCTGAAAATCAAGTTCGGCCAGGAATCGAAATGGAAATGGTCGTTTGTCGAGCTGCAGGCGCGCGCGGCCGTCATTACCAGGAACATTATCAGCTTTTCCGATGTGGCGAGGCTTCGCGACCCGCGCACGGAATTTTTTAATGAACGCCGCGAGCTGATGCAGCTCTGCAAGGAAAGCCTTACCGAGGCGGCAAAGCAATATCGCACCAAGTATGAAATGGCCGGGAAGGCAAGGGAAGACCTTACGGAATCGATGAACTACCTTGCGGCGCTGAGAAAAATTCATGTCCTTTTCGGTGAAGACACGGAAGCCATCAAACTGAAAAATATTATAGATGCCGCAAAGATGGCGCTTGAGGCTGATGATAAAGCCAAGGATAAAGATAAGAAAAATAAAGTCAGGGAAAAGGAGGCCAGAAAGTAATTTTTTAACTTTTTGGCTTGACTAGAATTATTTTTTTTATTATCCTTCTATTAGCACTCAATTATATCGAGTGCTAATAGAAGGATAAATATGTCGCGCGATATTATCAAAGATCGGCCACTGGAAGAAAGAGAAGCTTCAATACTACAGGCCATTGTTCATGATTATATAACCACGGGAAAGCCGGTCGGGTCGCGTTCCTTTGTGCAAAAATATTCTCTCGCTGTATCTCCAGCTACAATGAGAAATATCATGTTCGATCTTGAGAGCCTGGAGTACCTGAAACAGCCTCACACCTCAGCAGGAAGGATTCCCACTGACAAGGGATACCGGTTTTACGTAAATTCCCTGCTTGACACGTATGATTATTCCTTAAAAGAAAAGGAGATCTCCGTCAAGGAGGAAGCTATCAAGAGGGAAGTGCACCTTGACAAGATTTTTTCCATTATATCCAAAATGCTCTCCAGTGAATCGCGCTACGCAGCCGTGATGCTCACGCCGCGGTTTGATTTTACCGTGGTAAAGCGTGTGGTTCTGGTTCCGATGGACATCGACGAGATTCTTTTCATTCTTGTAACCAGGACCGGCGTGGTCCTCACCAAGAAGGTGACAGTATCATCGAACCTGACGCAGGATGATCTCTACTGCTTTTCCAATTATCTCACCGGCGAGCTGTGCGGATACGCCATCTACGAGATCAAGGACAGCATCTTCGAACGCCTGCGAAACGAGAAGGCAGCGATTAACAACAAGGAAATGGCGCTGGATATCGCCCAGCTTGCCATATCGGAGAGCGAGGATCCGAACCTCCACCTGGAGGGGATAGAGAATTTATTGAAGATTCCCGAAATGGTCGAGAACGACCGGCTGCAAAGCCTCCTCCGCATCATCGAGGAACGCAACATCATCCGGCGCATACTCGAGAAAACCCTCGAGAAGGAGGGCATTCAGACTCTGATCGGTGAAGAGATCGACGAGGAACAGGTGAAGGGGTGCAGCATGGTCTCCACCACGTATAAAATCGGGAACAAGCTCGTCGGGTCGGTCGGGGTCATAGGGCCCACCAGGATGGACTACGAGAAAGTGGTCCCCCTGGTGGATTACACGGGAAGAATTGTAACCGAATTGCTTACGAAGATGTCGAAGTGATCGGTGTAATATTGTATCGGAGAGTGTGATGGACAGGCACAAGGAACACAAGGCGAAAGACAGGGAATCCGCCGAGGCCAAGGAACACATGTTGAAAAAAGATTTTGATTCGTCCGATGAAGACCTGGAGAAAAAGATGAAGGACGAGCGGGCGTCTGACGAGCGGCGAAAATCGTATCGCAGGGAGGCGGACAGGATCGCGGATGAGGAAAAGACGAACGCGATGAAGGAGAACCTGAAGCTCAGGGGCGAGATGGACGTCCTGAAGGACACCATGATGCGCCGCCAGGCTGACTTCGAGAACTATAAAAAGCGGATGGCCAAGCAGCAGGGCGAATACCGGAAGATGGTGATTCGCGATTTCGCGCAGGATATCATCCAGATCAATGACGACCTCCTCAGGGCGATCGAGGCGTCCAATGGGATGGCCAAGGAGGACGTCACTGAGGATACGTACCGGTCCTTCGTGGACGGTGTTTCGATGATATCGGATCGGATCGAGAGCACGATGGGCAAGTACGGCGTGACGGAGATCGACGCCCTTGACCAGGAGTTCGATCCGAATTTCCATGAGGCGGTGGAGATCGAGACGAATGGCGAGGCAGCTGTTGACACGGTCTCAAAGGTCTACCAGAAGGGCTTCCGCATCGACGACCTGGTTGTGCGGAGCGCGAAGGTAAGGGTGACCAAGGCGAAGAAGGCGGATGCGCCAGCCGAGCCCGCACCCGAAGAAGAGGAGAGCGAGGGCGGCGATGGGGAAAGCGCGCACTGACAGATCCGGAGGCCGCCGGGCACGATAAAAAGTCGTGGGCTGGAGTTTTTCAGGAAGCTGTTAGATGTTTACGGTGTCTATATGACAGCCTGTGAAATATAAATTTTGATCAAGGAGCATTGCAATGAGTAAAATAATAGGAATTGACCTGGGTACGACCAACTCCTGCGTGGCCGTCATGGTGGGCGGCGAGCCGGTGGTAATCCAGAACTCCGAGGGGCAGCGCACCACGCCCTCCATCGTCGCATATACCGACAAGGGCGAGCGCCTGGTCGGCCAGGTGGCGAAAAACCAGATAATCACAAACCCTGAAAACACGATACGCTCCATCAAGCGCTTCATGGGACGGCGGTACGGCGAGGTGTCCAGCGAGATGAAGATGGTGGCCTACACGGTCGTTGATGACGGCCGCGACGGGGTCAGGGTCAAGACAATCGCCGGAGAGTTTTCGCCCCAGGAGGTTTCGGCGAGGGTGCTGCAGAAGATGAAGCAGACGGCCGAGGACTATCTCGGTGAAAAGGTGACCCGCGCTGTCATCACCGTCCCCGCCTATTTCAATGACGCCCAGCGCCAGGCAACCAAGGACGCGGGAAGGATCGCGGGCCTTGAGGTGGAGCGGATCATCAACGAGCCGACGGCCGCCGCGCTCGCCTACGGCCTTGACAAGGCGAAGAAGAACGAAAAGATCGCGGTGTACGATCTGGGCGGCGGCACCTTTGACATATCCATCCTCGAGCTCGGCGACGGCGTCTTCGAGGTGAAATCGACAAACGGTAACACCCATCTGGGCGGCGACGATTTTGATCAGCGCATCATGGAGTGGCTGATGCTCGAGTTCAAAAAACAGACGGGCATTGACGTAGCCGGCGACAAGATGGCGCTCCAGCGTCTGAAGGAGGCGGCGGAAAAGGCGAAGATCGAGCTCTCCAGCAAGAGCCAGACCGAGATCAACATACCGTTCCTGACCGCAGACCAGTCCGGCGCCAAGCACCTGGTGATGAACCTGACGCGGGCGAAGCTCGAGCAGCTTATCGAGGACCTGATCGAGTCCACCAAGGGGCCGTGCAAGAGCGCTCTCGAGGACGCGGGCATGACGGCCGGCGATATCGACGAGGTGATCCTGGTGGGCGGCTCAACGAGGATGCCGGCCGTGCAGGACCTGGTGAAGCGCATTTTCGCCAAGGAGCCCCACAGGGGGGTGAACCCGGACGAGGTCGTCGCGGTGGGCGCGGCGATTCAGGGCGGGGTCCTGACCGGCGACGTGCATGACGTGCTTCTGCTTGACGTAACGCCGCTCTCCCTGGGGATCGAGACCCTGGGCGGCGTCATGACCAAGCTGATCGAGCGGAACACCACCATCCCCACGAAGAAGAGCCAGATCTTCTCCACTGCATCGGACAGTCAGCCGGCGGTTTCCATACACGTGCTCCAGGGAGAGCGCGAGCTGGCGGCTCAGAACAGGACCCTGGGCAGGTTCGACCTGGTGGGCATACCGCCCGCGCCGCGCGGCGTTCCCCAGATCGAGGTGACCTTCGATATCGACGCGAACGGCATTGTTCACGTTTCAGCGAAGGATCTGGGCACCGGCAAGGAGCAGAAGATACGGATCGAGTCGTCGAGTGGGCTGAACGAGGACGAGATCAAGAAGATGGTCAGGGACGCGGAAGAGCATTCCTCCGAGGACAAGAAGGCCCGCGAGATTATTGACGCCCGCAACGAGGCCGACTCTTTCATTTACGCAATGGAAAAGCTGATAAAGGAGAACGCGGACAAGATCGAGCCGGCGGAAAAGGATAAGATAGAGGCGGAGATCTCGTCCCTGAAAACAGCCATGGAAGGCGACAGCGTCACCGCCATCAAAGAGGCCAAGGGCAGGCTGGAACAGGCGTCCCATAAATTTGCCGAGCGCATGTATCAGCAGCATGCACAGGCGGCCGGCCAGCAGCAGCAGCCAGGGCCTGACAGCAGTGCGGATGCTGGAGCCAGGAAGGAGAGTTCCGGTGAGGGCGGCGAGAAGGTCTATGACGCGGACTATGAAGTGGTCGATGATGATAAAAAGTAGAAGGGCTTTGAATCAGAGTGTAATATTGACATTGGGGCGATTATTGTGTATATTAGCTTAAATATTTAAATCCCGAGGAAATCTCACGTGGCTAAACGCGACTATTATGAAGTACTGGGTGTCTCAAAGAGTGCGTCAGAGCAGGATATAAAACAGGCCTATCGTAAGCTGGCGTTGAAATATCATCCTGACAGAAACAAGGGAGACAAGGAGTCGGAAGAAAAGTTTAAGGAAGCGACCGAGGCCTATGAAGTTCTGAGAGACCCGAAGAAGCGTGCAGCCTACGACAAATTCGGTCACGAGGGAGTTTCCGGGTTTGACGGGTTCGGGCGTGGAGCCTATCAGGATTTTTCCGATATTTTCGGCGATTTCGATTTTGCGGATATTTTTGAGGGCTTTTTCGGATCGGCCTTCGGCTCCAGGGGACGGACCAAGAGGGCGCGCCGGGGCGCGGACATCCAGTATGATCTTTCCATAACCCTTGAGGAGGCGGCATCAGGGACGGAGGTGCAGATCAAGGTGCCGCGCAACGAAGTCTGCGAGACCTGCCAGGGGTCGGGGTCCAAGGCCGGGACGAAGCCGGCCGTGTGCCCTGTCTGCAACGGCTCGGGCCAGGTCCGGCAGACGCAGGGGTTCTTCTCCATCACCCAGACCTGCTACAAGTGCAAGGGCGAGGGGAAGATCATATCATCGCCCTGCACCTCGTGCGGCGGCACCGGGCTCAAGCTTCACAAGCGGACCATCACGGTCAAGATACCGGGCGGCGTTGAATCAGGCTCGCGCCTGAAGATCACCGGCGAGGGAGAGCACGGGCCGAACGGCGGCGCCGGGGGCGACCTGTATGTCGTCATCCATGTGAAGAAGCACCCGGTATTTGAACGGCACGGCAATGATATTATCTCCCTGATCGACGTGTCGTTTCCCATGGTCTGCCTGGGCGGTGAAATTGAGGTCCCCACCATAAACGGCGGCCACGCCAAGATGAAGATTCCGCCCGGCACTGAAAATGGCCAGGTCTTCAGGCTGAAGGGGAATGGGATCCCCTTCCTCGGCTCATACGGAAGGGGCGACCAACTCGTCAAAATCAACATCAAGGTTCCCCGGAAGCTGACGCCGCGACAGAAGGAGCTGCTCAAGGAGTTTTCCACCCTGGACGGCGAGGAAGTGGGGCATGGAGGGAAGGAGTTCTACTAGATAAGTAAGCGCGGACTGAAATCCGCGCTTTTTTATATTAGAGACCGATAACTATCGGTTAATGTTGCTCTGACCCTGCAATTAACCGATAACTATCGTCCTGACAAGCTCCCACCTGGGAATATTTCTTGCTTTTCCGATTTTTGAGGTTATAATCACCAGCGACAATTCATGCCGAATGCTATCAGTGGCAATATAAAAATAATTTCATGGCGGCGTAGTTATGGAAAAGCGTGAAATGTACGAATTGAGGCGGGTAACCAGGATAAAGGACGGTATCGCCACCACTGCTGACGATCCGGTAGTGAGAGAGGCCCCCCTCACGATTATGCTCAACAACGAGGAGCTGGCGACCCTGGTCTGCTCCCCCGTTGCGGACAAGGAGCTCGTGATCGGCTTTCTGGCTGGCGAGGGCCTTCTGAAAACTCCCGAGGACATCAGAAACTATGAATACCGCAAAGAGGAGGGCGTTGCCCGGGTTGAAGCCGCGGCGCCGGCGCCTCGGTTAGAGGGCTTTCCGGGGCGCATTATTGCCGGCTCCTGCGGCAAGTGCGGGCCGTCGTTCTATGCCGTTAAAGACGCGAGCGGTATCGGCGCGGTGACGGGTGACCCGCGGTTTTCAGCGGACCATGTGCTTTCCCTGGTCAAGGGGCTTGATGAGGGCTCCGCGACATTCCGGCTGACCGGCGGGGTTCATACCGCGGCCCTGGGAGACGCCGCGGGAATTATCGCGCGGTACGAGGACATCGGCAGGCATAACGCGCTCGACCGCATCATGGGATATGTGTTTCTCAACGGGATCGATACGTCTGACAAGGCGGTGGTCCTGAGCGGCCGCGTCGCCTCCGAGATGCTGCTCAAGGCGGCGCGCATCGGCGTCCCGGTGGTGCTGTCCCGCTCCGCGCCGACCGCGCTCGCGCTCGACCTGGCCGGGCGGCTGGGCATTACGGTGGTCGGGTTTGTCCGCGGGAACGGCTTCAACGTCTACTGTCACGGTGAGCGGATCGTCGACTGATCCGGCTTCCCGCCCGGTCCCCCTCCCGGAGGCGAAAAACCCCAATTTTTACTCTTGACGTTCCCGCGGCATGCCCTCACCCTGTCCGGACAACCTGTATGTGGAGAAAAATATGTTGCCAATAGTCGATTATGGCGGTATTGCCATCGTTATACCGAAAGTTGCCGCGGTCGGGAGCATTGTCGAGGAGAACGGCAAATTCGGCTTCGAGGTATACCTGGCCGGAATGAACGAACCGCTCGTTATCGGGTTCGATACCGCCAAAGAAGCGGCGGATTCGAGGAGCGAGCTGATAAATATCATCGCCCGGTTCCATTACCTTCACGAACTGGGTCCGGATTACGAGATTGACGAGATCTCCGAGGAGGACGTCCGGGACATGGATGAGACCGAGGAGAATGAAAAGCACTGAAGGGCCGGGGCCCTCATATCATATTTAATTTCGGAAGACCTCAATGATACGGAACGATATCGAACTGTTGATGCGGGGGACGGAGGAGATTCTTCCCCTCGATGAGTTTAAAAATAAGCTGGAGCGGTCCGAGCGGGAGAACAAGCCGCTCATTATCAAGGCGGGCTTCGATCCCACCGCACCGGACATCCATCTGGGCCACGCGGTGCTTCTCCGCAAGATGAGGCATTTCCAGGACATGGGTCACACCGTGGTCTTCCTGATCGGTGATTTCACCGGCATGATCGGAGATCCGTCGGGAAGGTCCGTGACCCGGAAGCCGCTCACCCGCGAGCAGGTCCTGGAAAACGCGGAGACCTACAAGCGGCAGGTGTTCAAGATACTCGACAAGGAGAAGACGAAGGTTGTGTTCAACTCGGACTGGTGCGCGTCCATGACCTTCAACGACGTTCTGGGGCTTACCGCCAAATACAATGTCGCGCGCATGCTCGAACGCGACGATTTCGACAAGCGCTACAAGGGCGGCGTGCCCATAACCATCCTGGAGTTCATGTATCCCCTGGTGCAGGGATACGACTCGGTGGTGCTCAGGGCGGACGTGGAGCTGGGCGGCTCGGACCAGAAATTCAATCTTCTGGTGGGGCGCGATCTCCAGCGCGAGTACGGGCAGGAACCGCAGGTAATCATGACCGTGCCCCTCATGGTGGGACTGGACGGCGTCCAGAAGATGAGCAAGTCCCTGAACAACTATATCGGAATAAACGAGCCGCCGAGGGACATCTTCGGGAAGGTGATGTCGATCTCCGATGACCTGATGTTTCTCTACTTCGAGCTCGCCACCGATATTCCCCGGGACGAAATCGAGAAGTACCGGCAGGGAATACGGGAGGGAACGATACACCCGCGGGACGTGAAGGTGACCCTGGCGAAAGACATCTGCGCCCAGTTCTATGACGCCGAATCGGCGGAACAGGCGGCACGGGAGTTCGATCGCGTGTTCGCGCATAAGGAAATTCCCGACGATGTGCCCGAATACCGCATTCCCGGCGAAGAAGCGGCCGGCGGCGCCATATGGATCGTGAAGCTGATGGTCCTGGCCGGCACCGCCGCCACCAACGGCGAGGCGCGCCGCCTCATCAAGGGCGGGGGGGTGACATTCAACGGCGAGAAGATATCCTCCGAGGACCATGAGCTGGCGCTGCCTGCAGAGGGGATCCTCAAGGTTGGGAAGAGAAAGTTCGTCAGGATAACCGGATAAAAAAGGATCCGGCAAATATAAAAAAAATTAAAAAATGTAACACGTGCGGGATAGACATGTCCAATTCTGATAGTGAAGATATTGAGGTGATTGAAAAAGTCCTGGCAGGGGACGTTGAGGCCTTTTCCGCGATAATCGGAAAGTATCAGGAAAAGACGTTCAATTACGTCTATTCTCAGGTGAAAGATTATGACGAGGCCCTCGATATTACGCAGGAGATTTTCATCATGACTATCGAGGCATTGCGCTCATTCCGGCGGGAATCGAAGTTTTCAACCTGGTTTTACAGTATAATGGTAAATTACTGTAAAAATTACCGCAAAAAGAATCGAAGATATACCCTGGTTCCCATAAACGGCTCCAGGGGCGATGAAGAATATAACCTTCAATTAACCGATGAAAGGGAGAATCCTGAGAAAGAAGTGGTCATGAACGACTCCCTGCGCATCGTACGGGAGGAGATAAACAAGCTCCCCGACGATTACCGCGATATACTGATACTGCGGGACATCGAAGGGCTTTCATATAACGAGGTCGCTGAGATTCTTAACATATCGCTTTCAAATGTAAAGGTCCGGATACACCGGGGCAGGGAGTTTTTGAAAAACAGACTACTGGCAAGGGGTTTGATATGAGCGGCAATCACATTCCATTCCATAAGATGTCAGATCTGTACGATAATGAAATCGGATTGCGCGACGAGCGGGAACTGATCATGCGCCATCTTTCAGAGTGTGAGACGTGCGCGCTCGAGTACCGCCGACTGGAGGAAACACTCAGGCTTTGCGGGCGCCTGGCAGCCACCATGCACGCCCCCGGAGGTCTTCCTGCCGCGACCATGAAAAAAATAATTTCCGGAAATAATAAAAAGCGCTTCATGAGGTCGGTGCCCGCCATTGCCGCCTCGATCCTGATCGTCTCCGGAGCGGCGCTCTTCAATGCGGGCATAATAGGCGTCCATGACCGGGGCGATGCGGCGGGGGTCCTGTCGCGTAGCTCCGTGAGCGATTCCGAGCGCGTCATTGACATTATCCGCAAGCATAAGGCCTCTATCGTTCTTGTCACGGACGAGTATGTCGAGGGCATGGTTCCGGTGTCATCCTTCAATGAGCTTCGGCGCGGCCTCGGGCTCAGGAGGGTGGCCTACATGCCGGCCAGTGAGGGTGAGTCTGATCGTGACATACACTGGGGAAACGCGATAGAGGAGGTGGGCGTGGGCGACGGGCAGGCGCAGATGGAACTGGCCCCGCAGGCCGCGCCATCAGGGGCCCCGGTTAAATATATCCGCTTCCGCGTGCTCAGGTAAGGGCGTCCCGCGCGTTTCCCTATCTCCCGGGCTCACCGCCGGTACAGCATTCCTCTGTGGTAACGATATCACCCCCGCACACTCCCTGCGAGCTGTAGAGTGATGACGTATGGCTCATCTCGTCATAATCGGCCTGCGCATCTTCCACGTGAATCACCTGGAACCCGCGGTCCGACGCGTCCCGCGCGGTGGTCTCAACGCACTGGCTCGTGGCGAGGCCGGTGAAGAACAGCGTCTCCACTCCCATATTCCTCAGAACGCCCTCTATGCCGGTTGCGGTGAAGGGGCTGAAGGTCGTCTTGTCGATGACCGTTTCGGAAGTGAGCGGGCTGAGCTCGTCGATAACATCGGCGAGGGGATCGCCCGCCAGCGGATAGATGTTGTCATGGCCCGCCAGCTTTGCCTTGAGGTACAGGTCCCTGAAAAAACGGTGCAGGTCGGCCCGGTCCGGATCGGACCCGCAGAGACGCAGGAACAGGACCGGCAGCGATTGTTCGCGGAAAAGGGAGATGAGTCGGCGTATGTTGGGAATCACGGTTGATTCGCACCGTCCGGCGATGTAGTCCAGACACCCGGGCTGCAGGGCCGTAAAATAACGCCGGTACGGCGAATCGGATCGCAGGTAGTAGTTCTGCATGTCTACCACAATCAGCGCTGAAGCCGGAGTTTTCACGCCTTCGTTCCCCGTCTCCGCCGCCGGTTACTTTTTCAACAGGTGTTTCATGGTTTCGCAGAATTCATCGTAGAATTCAAGCAGCTCGTCTTTTTTCCGCAGGGGCCTGAATTTCGGGGATATGCCGAGCCGTATCTCCTTGAGGTAGGTGGACATGACATGAATGGGGCCCGAGATCTTGTGCGAGAGAAATATGAACTGGAAGAATATGATCGCTGTCTGGAGCACCGTAAGGGCGATCAGTATCGCGAGGACGATTGTACCGTTTCTCCTGATGCGCTCGTGGTTGTCGTTTATTTTGTTTGTAATATTCAGGTTCTGCTTGAAGGCGGCGTTGCATTTCCTGACGGCCGGATTTTCCGGGTCCTGCAAGGCAGGAATGGCCATGAACGTATCCAGCATGCTGTCCTGCGAATCGATGATCGCGGTAATGTTGCCGTTGTTTTCACTTATCAGCCGGTTCGTCTTTTCGGCGAAAAAGAGGAGCATGCCGCATATGGCAAGGGTGGTGATAAGGGGAAGTATGACCGCGCGCGTGGAAATGCGGTACTGAAAATTTTTATCGAGAACGTATTTTTTTCTTGTCAAAGCCATATTTAACCTCGATACTTCATTAGTTATTATACATACGGGAATATTCGTCAATAATTTTTATGGACGAAGGCTTAAAATTCATACCATGGACGCCCCCGACGCATGAATAAGTTGAGTATTTTCGTATCCCTCGCCGCATCCGCAATGATCGTCTTCGTCGTGGTTTTTGTGCTCGTCAAAAACTGGCGCGACCAGCTCATGCGGTATTTCGCCATCTTTTCCGTGTCCGCTCTGGGCATACTCTTTACCATGTTCCTGACCTATGGCTTTCCCGACTATTTTGATCTGACCCAGATGAACAGGATCACCCAGCTTTCCACGCTGATGACGTTTTCATTGCTCTTTGTCATGTCATTTATCTTCCCGAGGCGCGACAGGCCGTTCCCCTTCTGGATCGCCGCACTCATGGTGCTCCCGGCGATTGTAATGGGGACCGCGGTTGTGTTCACCGATATCACGATTACCAGGGCCTATTTCAAGGACGGTGTTTTTATCCGGGATTTCAACACGGATTTCCCCTGGTATACCGTGTATGCGGTCATGGCCCTGGGCTATGTCGTTTCCGCATTTGTTAATTTCACGCGCAAGTATTTCATCACCAGGGTGGCGATATACCGGCTGCAGATGCGCTACCTGTTCGTCGGCTCATCGTTCTCGATCACTATGGCGGCTGTTTTTTCCATCATAATGCCAGGGTTTTTCAATTATTCAGAGTTGTATGTCATAGGTCCCGCGGTCGCTTCCTTTCTGACTATCGCCGCGCTGTTCTATTCGATAATCGCGTACAACCTCCTGGATGTTCGAACCGTCATACATAAAACGTTCGTGTATGTCATCATCTCCATGGTGATATCGCTTCCGATATTTGGCATACTTTTTACCGCAGACAGGAAGCTGTGGTTCATGGAAGATATGCCCCCCTTTTTGACGGCATCCGCCATTGTTATCGTTTTTATCCTGTTCTCGGTCTATATACAGCCGGCAATTGACCGCGTGTTCAAGCGCAAACAGTATGCTTTCGGCTCCATCGTCGACAACTTCGTGCGTGATATCGCCGGAGAGAAGGACCTGGCCGATGTCGTCCGGCGCACCGTCGATACCCTGCATGAGGGGCTGGCGCTCAGGCGCGCCTTTTTCATGCTTCTGAATGACCGTACCAGGACCTACGATATCTATTACGACAAGGGGGGAGACAATGGGCCGCAGGTGCATCCCCTTGAGCTGAACGCCTCGATCATCCGCTGGTTCGTCCGGAACCAGGATATACTTCAGCTCTCCCGCGTCTATGTCGACGATGCCTCCTTCGCCGATGTTCGCGAGGAGATCGCCGCCTTTTTCAATAACAACGGGGTACAGGTGATACTCCCCATGTATCACGAACGAATGCTGGCGGGACTCCTCTGCCTCGGCGTGAAGGAGACCCTTGCCGGGTACCATTCGGACGAGATACGGAAGCTCAAACAGCTGCATCCCCGCAGCAGCGATTTCATATCAACGGCCCTGACCTACCAGAAGGCGGCGCAGGAACAGATGGTTGCCCGCACCATCGACCTGTCTGCCCAGATACTGAGCAGCGCGACGCCCCTCTCGCTGCCGAATATCGGCACCGTCAAGTTCGGGGCGTTCGTCATCCCGAAGTATTCCCGGGGGAGCGATTATTTCGACTTTATCCGGCCCGGTGACCAGGGAGTGGGGATTATCGCCACCGATATCGCCGGCGTCGGCGTGAACAGCGCCCTCTATTCCGTGCTCCTCAGGTCCGCCTTTCACGCCAGCGTTCATGACGCGCCGTTCACCGCGACCGTGATGAGCGCGCTTAACAGGATCCTGTATGATTACAACAGGGGGGCGGGGGGCCTGGTCACCGCGTATTACCTGTACTACGACATCCGATCCATGCGGCTCATGTATACCAATGCCGGCTTCCCGTCGCTCGAGTTGTATCGGATTGACAGGAACAATTTTGATGTCATGGACACAGAGGGCATCCCGCTCGGGTATGACCGGGACGCGGTCTACGGCATCGGCAGAACAGACCTGGTACGGGGCGACATCGGCATTCTCTATTCAAAGACCCTGACCGCGACCAAGAACCAGAAGGGTGATGAATTCGGACTGCTGCGTCTTCGAAACGCGGTCATGGAGGTGAAAACGCGCAACGCAACTGAAATCGCTTCAAATATCAAGACCTCTTTCGAAACCTTTCTCGGACTCTCATCGCCCGCGTCAGATGTTGTGGCGCTTGTATTTAAAATTGTCTGACCGCTCCGATCAGCCGCGTTCCAGCTGATTTTTCCAATAATTTTAACGAATAGTAAATTTTTATGCATAGATTGCTAAAAATTTGCAGTTCATTATTGACGTTTTATTTTATTTTGTATAAAATAAAGGTAATGATATTTTTTACTGTTTTCTTTCTTATATAATATTGATATTGTAATCCCGTACGTGGTGGGGAGGCTTTAATGTATACCAATGAGAACCAGATAAATCGCGCCGTTATAGGCGAGAATGACGATGTAAATCTGGCAAATTCAATTTTCGGCGAACGGTGCTGTGATGAGCTGAAAGAAATAGACAAGCATGAAATTATCGTTAACATTTGCGAGATTCTCGGCCCAAATCCTTCCAATCTTCATCTTGCCGAAGAGATTATGGACCGGATGAGATTTGACATGGCGCGATACGTGATCCACCACGAATATTGCCGCTGCAACAGCGTTCGGTCTCAGCTGCTCCTGTGGCTCGACAGCAAGATAAATCCCGCTCATGCTAAAAAACTGTCCAGCTTCATGAACAAGTACTTGAAGTGATTTTTTATTCAGGATTGTCCGATAGCCTCTTCCGGGCCCTGCGGCGGGGAGACTGGCACGGCGATCCCAAAGAGCGGTCTAACCGTGGAAAACCGGTCCCTCCTCATCCATACCTGCTGCGCTCCCTGCGTGAGCCATGTGTATGAGCTGTTTGCCAATACTCATTACGTGTCCGTATTTTATTACAATCCCAATATCTGGCCGCGGCCCGAATACGACAGGCGCCTTGCGGAGCTGGTGCGCTACGCCGTGTACAGGGGATTCGCGCTGTTCGTCGGCGATTATGATAACCGCGGTTGGACCGGGCGGACAAAAAAATACCGCTACCTCGGTGAGCGGTCGGAGCGCTGCTGGGAATGCTATCGCTACCGGCTCGAGGGTTCCTTTAAAAAGGCGAGGGAGATGGGAATCACCTCGGTCACCACGTCGCTCTCGATAAGCCCGCACAAGGACGCGGCCATGATCAACCGGATAGGGAAGGAACTCGAGGAGAAGTACGGTATCAGGTTCCTGGAGGGCGATTACAAGAAGAACGACGGGTATCGCAAGAGCGTAGAGCTGTCGAGAATACACGGATTTTACCGGCAGAATTATTGCGGCTGTATATATTCCAAGATGGAGCGTGAGGGCGACCCTGCATGGAAGCGCAGGGTCGATCAGTCGCTCCACCGGATATCATCATAATTCAGCACCAGCTGTTTCTTAAAAAGTTTTTTCCACTTTTTTGCCACCACAGCGCCTCTGAGGTCGGCGTTGGCCAGTTCGGCGTTGTCCAGGTCTGCGCCCTCAAGATTGGCGTTGGTGAGGTTCGCGTTGAAGAGGTTCGTTCCCGCGAGTGAGGCGCCGGACAGGTTGGCGTCCCTGAGATCAGCCCCCTCGAGGCTTGCGTTCTGAATTTTTCCGCCTGACAGGTTGGCCTGGAAAAAACGGGCGTTGCTGCAGTCGGCTGCGGAAAGATCGGCGCCCTTCATGCACGCTCCTTCAAGGTTGGCGCCGGAGAGGCAGGCGCCGGAAAGGTCTGCGCCCTCGAGATTTGCCCACATCATGTTCGCGCCGGACAGGATCGCGTTGCCGAGCCTGGCCCCGGGAAGGAGCGCCTTTTTCAGGTTCGATCCGCGCAGCAGCGCCCAGGCGAGCTCCGCAGCGCTGAGGTCGGCCCCCTCAAAGCTTGACCGCGTGAGGAGGGCGCCGGTAAGCTCCGTGCCGTTGAGCGCGGTCCCGCTCAGGTCTGCTCCGGTGAGATCCGCTTTCGTCAGGACCGCCCCCTTGAGCCGGAGATTGCTCAGGTTGGCGCCGGTAAAATCGGCCATGTAGCAGCGCGCCTTGCTCAGGTTGGCATCGGAGAGATTTGCGCGGCGGAGGCTTGCCCAGTTGAGGTTTGCGCCGTTGAGCTGGGATCCTTTCAGGTTTGCTCCCGCCAGGTTCGCGCCGCGAAGATTGGCCCCGATCAGGTTCGCGCCGGACAGGTTGGCGCCCTTCAGGTTTGCGTTTCTCAGAACCGTGTCCTCGAGCATGGCGTTGGCAAGCTTCGCGTTCCCGAGGTCGGCATTGACCAGCTCCTTTTCGCCGCGCATCAGGTAGTTGTAGTGGCTCTTGGCCTGGTCCGGACCGGTGACGCATCCTGTCACGCCGCATGCCGTCATCACGATAATGGCGGCTGTCATCAGTCCCCATTTTTCCGGCTTTTCCATCTCATTTTTCCTTTTATTCGATTTAAGGCGTTATCCGCTTTCACCTTCGATGATCTCTTATTCAATAGAGAGATGCATCCCGGGTAAAAGTCAAATACAATAATGGGAACGGAGCGGGCATCCAGCAATGAAAATTCAACGGTTTGCTGAAAAACCGCAAAATGCAAGCGATACATTGGGTTTTCCAGGAAGCTATTGGAAAAATGTCCTTGACAGAGGCAGATTGGTGTAAATCCTTCAATGATCACATCCATTCCTGTCCGGGTTCCGTATATGAGTAAAGCTCTGAAGAGCGTCGAAACAGATCTGACCACTCTCGAAATATATCCTCATACGGGCTCCGCATTTCATTATTTTATGGGACTGGTTTGTGTCCTTGTCATTCTGCCGATGAGCTGTGTGCTCTTCCCCTTTCTGCTCATGATTAAAGCGTTCTTGGTACTGATGCTCTATCTTCCGCTTCTGAAGATTGCCGGAGAGAGCGGAGCCGTTACGATCGATGCGCTTAAAAACCGGCTGGCTTCGCCGTTTCACTACCTGGTGTACAAGCTTTTTTATGTTTACATGGCGATCTGGCTCGCCAGCTTTTACCGGTTCGACGACCACTGGTACGGTATTGACATCAGCGGGTACAAAGATTTTAATGATTACATGTCGAATTACCGCGATTCACGGGTGCGATGGCGGTTCAAAAAAAAGCTGAAGACATACGCCGGGCAGGGCATCACTGAAAGCGTCGTGCCCGATCACCTGGTGTTTTTCAGAGTGATCCTCTCCCGCGGAATATTCTCGCTGGTACGTGCGGCAGCGTTCAGAAAGAACAGCCCGTTCACGGCCGTCAGCAGCATTGTGATGATCCTGCGGGATTACTATCTCCTACTTTTTCTCCCGATCCGTCTGCACGTCTATTCGAAGGACGGCGCTGTCGTGGCGCTGGCCACATATCTGAAGCGGGGGAACACCATGATCATGTGCCAGCACATCATAGCGGACGGGTATATTCGCTCAGGGCTGTTCTACAAGCATATGCGGGACTGCATCGATTACGCGTTCGCGCACAGGGACGTGCGCTACGTCTCCTGCTCGGTCACCACGGAACAGGCGAAACGGACCAGCGGGTGCTACCCGATCAATTTCCTCCAGACCGACGAGTTCAGTTTCAGGTCGTTTTCCCGGATGAAGATGATCTGAACGCGGGGTCGTGCTGATTGTATACAGAAAATTTAAGTAGTGTCGACAATTGTTGCCACGGCCGATCACTGCTATGAGGATTGGCGAGATTTTATTGCCAGGCGCGTGCGATTTTTCTTGAATTTTATAATAACAATATTTCAAAAAAACCGGGATTATAAAAATTATTTGTCAATTCTTGGTATGTTAAAACACTTATGTTTTAACTAAATATAAAAATTCATCATCTGCTCATCAATCGAAATTTGTTTACTGTGGGGGGGTATGCTATGCGCAGAAAACTTTCTGTCTTTTCTTCAATCATTCTTCCAGTGCTGATTATTTCATTATTACTGTCCTGCGGCAAGGCGGGCGGAGGTAATTCTCTTGCCCTGCTTGCGCTTTTAGCAGGAGCGGGTCATTCTCCGGGGATCGGGGTCCCGGCGGGAGTTGTCGCCTCAAACAATGATACCGTAACCCTTTCGATCACCTGGTCGGCGGTCGATGATGCGCAGTTTTATAATGTGTATCGCTCTGATTCATTCAGTGGACCTTATTCGCTTATCGGCGAGACGGATGTTACCTCGTATGACGACACAACAGCGGTTCCCGGTGAGCGTTACTATTATCGCGTGGCGGCGGGAATGCGGTCCGCGGACACACCCCCTGTTGAGGTGGTGGGGGAACAGAGTGATCCGGATGAAGGATATCTGGTGTTGCTAGCGACAACCACTATCAGCGCATCCAGGGGTAGCGGCTCGGCGGTGACCGTCGAATGGGGGGCTGTTGATTACGCCTCCACCTACCGGGTGCTCCGCTCTCTCAGTGAAGCCGGATCCTATGCCGAGATCTCTTCCGGCATTACTGTTCTGCAGCATGAAGACTCGGTAATCACCCCCGGAACGTCATATTACTATAAAGTCGTCGCGTATTCGGCGGATGGCGTGGCGGGTATTGAGAGCGTTTCTGCGGAGGGCTATATCGATGAAACGCCTCCCGGGTTGCTCGGCATTCCGGGAGATGTCGCCGCCACTGAAAACAACACCAGTTCAGTAACAATCACCTGGTCGGCAGTCACCGATGCGCGGTTTTACAATGTCTATCGAGCGAATTCTTTCGCGGGTCCCTACGAGCTGATCGGTGAAAACAATGTCACTTCCTATACAGACGAGACCCCGGCACCAGGAGAGCAGTACTACTACCGGGTGGCTGCGGGGTGGCGTTCAACGGGGGGCACGCCGATCGAGTTGGTCGGCGACCAGAGCGATCCGGACGGAGGATACGTGCAGCTTGCCGCTACCGCAGCCATCAGCGCGTCCATCGACAGCGGCATGGAGGTAACCGTGGAGTGGGCCGCAGTCGAATACGCAGCGACCTATCGGGTCCTACGCTCTCTTGCCGAGTCAACGGGCTTCACTGAGATAGCATCTGATCTTACCGTGACCGAGTACGCGGACACGGTCGCGCTGGCCGGCACCAGGTATTATTACCGTGTCGTGGCTTATTCCGCTGACGATCTTGGCGGGCGTGAGAGCAATACGGTCCAGGGTTACCGGTGTACTGACGCTCCTGGAAACTTTGTCGCCACTGACGGCACCATTTTCAGCTATGTGAGACTGACATGGGACGCAGCGGCTGATACTTCGGGATACGAGATATTCCGCGATTCGAGCCTGATAACGACGGTAACGGCGACGACCTACAATGATTCCGGCGCTGATTCGTCCGGGACAGTCCACTTCTATCAGGTCGTGGCATTGCATAACAATGGCGGGAAAAGCCTGCCCGCGCTCGATTCCGGAAATCGCCTGAACTCTTCGGGCACCATTCCCTGCACCGTGTCATGGACGCCGAACAGGGAGAAGGCGGTCAACTCGACCGGCGGCGGCTATTACGTGTATTACAGTACAGGCCATATAACTGATACCTCGGGCGCACGGGTCACTGTCCCCTATGTGTCTGGCGATTCAACGCCGGCAACCGCGATAATACCCCTGGGCCCGGGCACCTGGTACTTCAGGGTGGCCGGGTATTCTGGCTTGGGCGGCTCGCCACGGGCGAGTGCGCTCTCGAGCGAGCAAAGCGTCGTAATATACTAGGGATGGAGGGACATGATTATGAAATCGCTGTTGAATACTGTATCAAGAATGAAAATCATCATCATTGCCATGCTGGTGATGGTTTCCCTGGGAGTGTTGGGTGCGTATTCCGCAGGCACATCGAGGCCGAAACGGGATGTCACAATAAAGAAGGGGAACCATGTCAGGGGCGAGATTCTGGTTAAATATAAAAAGACGATAAATTATGCTTCGAGACGCGCATCGGTAGAAGGGAAAGGGGGAAAGTTTCTAAAAGAGTTCGGCAGGGCCCGTCTCGTCCATGTGCGCCTTCCGGAAGGTGCACATGTCGAAGAAGCGGTGAAGGAATACGCCGCGGACCCGGACGTGGAATACGCGCAGCCAAATTATATCTATCGGGGCTTTGCAGCGCCCAATGACACCCGGTATGGTCAGCAGTGGGGCCTTAACAACACGGGCCAGACCGTGGACGACGCATCCTATGGAACAAATAATCCCGGAACCGCGAGCAAGGATATGGGTCTGCAGTCGTCATGGGACGTGATCAATGACTGCGGCGCGGTAACGGTAGCGGTCGTGGATTCGGGCGTAAATTACACCCATGAGGATCTCTCCGGCAACATGTGGGATGGCGGCGTAACCTTTCCGCACCACGGATATGATTTTGTCAATGACGACAATGATCCGATGGATCTGTATGGCCATGGGACCCATGTGGCGGGCATCATCGGAGCGCGCGGCAATAACGCGACCGGCACCACGGGCGTATGCTGGAGCGTGAAGATTATGGCGGTGCGGGTCCTGGACGCGATGAACGTCGGGTCTACCGCGGATATCGTCAGCGGGATCCAGTTCGCGATCACAAACGGGGCTGACGTGATCAACCTGAGTCTCGGGGGCACTGACGACGATCCTTCCTTTTCGGACGCGATAACCGATGCCCGGGATCAGGACATCGTCGTCATTGCCGCTGCGGGCAATGATGGTCTGAACCTGAATACCTCGGGCAACAACGTGTATCCGTGCGAATTCACGAATGACAATATGCTTTGCGTAGCCGCCCTTGATCAGGACTACGAGCGAGCCAGTTTTTCCAATTACAGCAGCACCTCGGTTGATGTCGGAGCGCCGGGAACCAATATATGGAGTGAATATCATGGTACCGAAACCATGATCTCGGATGATTTTTCCGGGGATTGGACAAAAGGAGGTGAATGGAACGAGGTTGATTGTGATTTCAGTGCTGGCGTCACTGACATGCTGGTTAATCCCTCGGACTGGTGCTCATTGGGAGAATACAATACGAGTGCTATTGATAGGGCGTATAAGAACTTCGATCTTTCAAGCTATGCGGGCGCCGTCCTCGTTTTCCAGGCATTTGTTGATGTTGAGTATGGGTATGATTATTTTAACATCAATTATCGCAGCACCGGCGGAAATCCTTTTATTTCCGGTGTTGCCCTTGACAGTATGACAGGCTCAACTGGCGGCTATTCGCAGACATTCTGGTATGATATATCACCCTGCAATACCGCGTCATGTGGCATCGGTTTCGAGCTTGATTCCGATATAACTAATACTGATTACGGAATCGGCATCTTCAACTTCAACATCATCGGTATCGCGGCTGGTACGGCAGAATACCAGGTATCAGACGGCACCTCCATGGCAGCTCCCTTTGTGACTGGAGTGGCGTCGCTGCTGAAGGCGTACAATCCGTCTTATACCTATG
The DNA here is from genome assembly GCA_016928865.1 of Spirochaetota bacterium. Lineage (GTDB taxonomy): Bacteria > Spirochaetota > UBA4802 > UBA4802 > UBA5550 > RBG-16-49-21. The sequence goes on along the minus strand of JAFGJX010000043.1, from coordinate 17,188 downwards.
CTGATATCGTCCAGTCGATAAAGGCCGGTGGTGATTCAGAGACCGCACTTACTGCTACCACAAGTACCGGCAGGGCGGCCGACGCATGGGGATCACTCTGCTACATAGTCCCGCCGACCGGCGTATCCGCAGTAGTGGAGCAATGATAATGACATGAACACCGTCCTGTCCTTCCCTGAAACAGGAGAGGGCAGGATGGTTTTTCCCTGGAAAATTTTTTTATCACCGCTCTCCCCCGTTCGTATACCCCGTAATGAGCGAATTAAACAGAGAACAGCTCCGCGCCTCTCGGGCCGATACCGGCGTGAGCCTGGTCATTGCCGGCGCGGGCACGGGCAAGACCCGGACCCTGGTGGAGAAGGCGACCGGCGTCATCCGCGACCTCAAAATGGACCCGGAGGGCCTTCTCATGCTCACCTTCAGCCGGAAGGCGGCGGGGGAGCTCAGGGAACGTGTCGCCGCGGGTGCCGGCGTCCGCGCCAGGGCGATCGGGGTAGGCACCTTCCATTCCTTCTGCCTCGACCTCCTCCGGCGTCACGAGGCGGCCTTTCTGGAACAGCGAGGCGCCTCCCGCTTTCCAGCGGTAATCGCCGCGGAGGAGCGCGAGGCGGTCATGCGGGGCCTCATCCAGCGCGAACTGCCGCGTTTCCTTGGACTGCCTGCGGGGATTGTGTACGGGCTCGCGAGCGGGAAGGGGCCGCTCGACCCGTGGAAGCGCGACCGTCTGGCGAAGACCGGCCTGGCCGCGCAGCTGTCTCTTCTCGAACGACAGTTTGAGGAGATCAAACGGGAGCGAAATCTGATTGATTACGACGACATGATGGAGTGCGCGCTCTCCCTGCTGGCCGTCGATGCGCGCGTGCGCGCGGAAGAGCTGGCGCGTCACCGCTTTGTGTTCGTGGACGAGTTCCAGGATGTGGCGGAGGACAACATCCGTCTCCTGAAGCTCCTGCTTCCGGACAGCGGAGGCAATCTGTTTGCGGTCGGCGATGACTGGCAGTCGATCTACGGGTTCCGCGGCGCGGACGTGGGGTACATTGTCAGGATGAGGGAGCATTTCCCCGGCGTGGAGGTGCACCGCCTTGATGTCAATTACCGTTCGCGCAGGGAGATCGTATCCCTCACAAACCGCTTTATCAGAAGAAACAGGTTCCGCACGGCCAAACGGCTCAGGTCCCACCGGGGAAAGGGGGGCGTGGTGCTCTTCCATGTCGCGCGCGACTTCGAACGGGAGGCGGAGATTATCCAGGGGATACTCGCCGGGCTCCGCGAGGGTTTGACCGTTGCGGTACTCTACCGCAACAACTGGCAGGGCCGGTATATCAGGGAGCGGCTGGGCGCGGACGAGCCGGGCCGGGTTTCCTTCATGACCATGCATGCCTCGAAGGGGCTTGAGTTCGACTGCGTCATCGTGGCCGGTATATGCGACGGCGTGATCCCTGACCCGGACAGCGGCATCGAGGAGGAGCGCCGCCTTCTCTACGTCGCCTGCACCAGGGCCCGCGATGAGCTGCATATCATCGCCCATCTGAACGAACGGGAGGAGGTGGGCCGTTTTGGACGCGAGCTGGGGATCCAGGGAGAAAATAATTGACAACTTCAGTCGTATTCCTGCGCTTCCCAGAACCCGTCCGCGAGCTCCAGGCGGGAACCTTCCCACCGAATGATATTGCGCTTCGAAAGGCGCTGTATGAGCCGCGAAAGGGTCTCCGGTATGGTCCCGATCGCGGAGGCAAGGTCCTTCTTTGAAATGGGGATCTCGTAGGCCTCTTTCCTGCCATAGTGCTCCAGGAGGAAGCGAAAAAAGCGCTCTTCCACGTCGAGCGCGGTGAGGTAGAGAATTCTCTCCACGAGGTAGCGTTGTTTTTTCATTATAATGGATATGAACTCCGTCCTGAAATCCTGTCCGTCCAGGAGCGTGTTGAACGAGGCCCGGTCTATGGCGAAGAGGGAAGAATCGGAGACCGCCGTGGCGCTCGCTGGATAGCGGTCCTGTTCAAAGAGGATGACCTCGCCAAAAATTTCGCCCGGGCTCATGAGCTTGAGCGTGATCTCCCTGCCGTCGGGCGCGCTCTTGAAGAGCCGCACGCTCCCCTCCATGAGAAGGTAGAAGAGGGATCCCTTCTCGCCCTCGAGGAATATCATCATGCCCTGTGGGGCCTTGACGATCCTGCCGGCGGCCTCTAATTTTTTTTCAGCCGTGTCGCTCAATCCGCTGAAGAGCTCGCTTTTTTTCAGGACGCGCTCGATTTTCATGAACCGCCGCCGGTCGTGTTTTTGCGTATATCGGGAGGGAGCATCATGAGGGGCATCACCGCCCTGAGGGTCAGGGGCGGCCTTCTGATCGTGCCTGGCATGAGCGAATCGAACAGGCCGACGGGCAGTTCATCCTGAAGGTCCCCGTGTGCGAGGAGCATTGTTTTAATGTTCATGGTTGACAGCCTGCGAAGGGATTCCTTCTGCGCCGCGGGCATGGTGATGGGCACCGGAAGGAGCCAGCGGTCATTCGCCTTGAGGACCAGGTCGCCGGCATAGAGCGTGCATTCGTCTTCGTTATAGAGGACGGCATGGTGCGCCGTGTGCCCCGGGGTAAGCAATACCTTCCAGTCTTCAAAGAACGGGAGGTATGAGCCGTCTTCGAGCGGAAAATCGGGCCGCACGAACCGGGGATACCACATGCGCAGCCATGGCCGGCCCATCCGTATTACCACGGCCCATGCGAAAAGATAGTCGATGAGATGCTGCAGCCATCCGGAAAGCCTGACATACCAGGTGTCAATGGCCCGGGGCGCCGCGATCGGAATGCCGTATCGTTTTCTCAATATCGGGGCGGCGCCGGCGTGGTCCGGGTGCACGTGCGAAACGAATGACAGGGTTATATCTTCCATCCTTTTCCCGAGTTTCTTTGTGACGAAGTTTCGTATCCGGCGCGTATCGCACCGGCACCCGCCGTCCAGGAGGAGCATGCGGTCGGGATACTCGGCAAGGTAGATCGTCTCGATCTGACCGGAGATCCGGTGCAGGGTGTATTTTTTTTCTGTCATGATATTAATGGTTGAAAGATTTTCTGTAATATGTCAAGAGAATGTTGAAATTCACCTGAAATTGATGCGCGACATGCCGGTCGGCGGCGCGGGGAGGGGCAGTATGGACAGAACAGTCATAGCGACGCCAGGAGCGCCCGCGGCCATCGGTGCGTATTCCCAGGCGATACGGGCGAACGGTTTCATCTTCGTGTCGGGCCAGCTCGGCATCGATCCCGTAAGCGGTAAGCTTTCGGCAATGACACCGGCGGAACAGGCGCGACAGGCGCTTGCCAATATTGCGGCGATACTCGAAGCGGCCGGGAGCGGCCTCGACAGGGCGGTCAAGTGCACCGTTCTACTCGACTCTATAGGCGACTTTGCCGATGTCAATGCAGTATACGCCGGGTTTTTCCCGAACGATCCCCCGGCCCGTGCGGCCTATGCGGTCGGGAAGCTGCCCCTCGGCGCGCTTGTGGAGATAGAGGCGATAGCGCTCGCATAGGAAAAGGTACGGAGATGCGCGGGTTGAAATTCTTTATCACGGACGTCTTTGGCAGGGAAAAGTATTCGGGCAATCAGCTGGCGACATTTGCAGGCGGAGGATCGCTTCCGGAAAGCGAGATGCAGAAGATCGCGCGAGAAATCAATTTTTCCGAAACGACCTTCATCATGTCCGACCGGGCGGGGGACGGCGGCTATCCCGTGCGCATATTCACCCCTGCCAGGGAGATCGATTTTGCCGGCCATCCCAGCCTAGGTACAGCCTATATTATCAACACGCATGTCGCAAAACAGAAAGCAGACAGGGTTGTGCTCAATCTGAATGTGGGCCAGATCCCGGTCGTATTTTCAGAAGAGGAAAATAACGCCATTCTCTGGATGGAACAGATCGAGCCGTCGTTTGGTAATTCATTTGGCGCGGGGATCATTGCCGGGATGCTGGGATTGCCGGGAGATGCGCTTGATGCCTCGGGCCCGGTGCAGGAGGTTTCGACCGGGCTTCCGCACCTTATCGTGCCGTTGAAAAATCTCGGGGCGCTGGAACGAGCCGCGCTGGACCGGGAACTGTATTTCAATCTGATAAATGAGGGATTGCCGCCGTGCGTACTGGTGTTTTGTCCGGAGGGACATGATGCGAGCCATGCCGTGAGCGTACGGATGTTTGCCGATTACCTCGGCATATCAGAAGATCCGGCCACCGGCAGCGGAAACGGCTGCCTGGCTGCCTATCTGGTCAGACACCGGTATTTTAAATCAGACAGGGTTGACCTTGCGGTCGGCCAGGGATATGAGATCGGCAGGCCATCGCTCCTCAGATTGAAGGCGGAGGAGGACGGCAATGGGCGGATACGAGTCTCGGTCGGCGGGAGCGTGATCCCGATCGCGGAAGGAGTCTGGTTTCCGTAGAACGCTACAACCCCTGCTCGGTTTATACGCATTGAAAAATTCGCAGGTGTTGACCTGGGTCAATGATACGCGTATAAAATATTAAGATATTATAAAACAATGACGCCTGATGCGCAGCGGCTGGTGGCATGCTGCGTGACTGCGGGAGGGAATTATGAGCGAATTGATCAATAATAACGAAAAGAAGCGCGACATTCTCAAGGAACTCTTCCTGAAGCTCCATCGCGGCGAGGAGCCGGACCGGGTGAAGGCGGAGCTGCGTCATGCCCTGGGGCAGATCCCCTATGATGATGTGGTCAGGGTGGAGCAGGAGCTTATCGCAGAGGGCCTTCCCCAGGAGGAGGTGGTGAAGCTGTGTGATATGCACACCGCCGTGCTGGACGGCAGCATCGACCAGACCGGGGCAAAGAGCGCTGCGCCGGGCCATCCGGTGCATACCTTCAAGGAGGAGAACCGCGCGCTCGAGAGGGAGATCGCGGAGCTGGAGAAGCTGTTCCGCGCCGGACCGGAAGCGCCCGCGCAGGAGACCTATGCGGCGCTCCTGCAGGGATTTTTCAGGCTCATGGACGTTGACAAGCATTACACGCGCAAGGAGAACCTGGTCTTCCCCTATCTTGAAAAGCACGGCATCACCGGGCCGCCGGCGGTCATGTGGGCCAAGCATGATGAAACAAGGAAGCTGATCAAGAAGGCGGCCCGGGTCCTTGAGACCGGGATGAAAAACAACAGCGAAATAAAGTGGATAATTCCCGAACTCCAGGTGGCGACGCAGGCCGTCATCGATATGATCGGGAAGGAAGAGAACATTCTCCTGCCCATGAGCCTGGATGCGCTGACCGAGCAGGAATGGTACGAGGTGTACCGCCAGAGCCCGGAAATCGGTTTTTGCCTCTATGATCCGAAAGAGGAGTGGAAGCCCCTGCTTGAAGGAGGCGCCGCTGCGGCAGTTGAAACGCTCTCCAGGCGGATAGTCCTGCCCACCGGCAGCCTTGCGGTGAGAGAGCTTGCGGCGATCCTGGACACCGTGCCGGTGGACATCACATTCGTGGACGCTGACGACACGGTGCGGTATTTTTCCCAGGGCCCGGACCGCGTATTTACCAGGAGCAGGGCGATAATCGGGCGCAAGGTGCAGCAGTGCCATCCGCCCGCGAGCGTCGCAACGGTGCAGAAGATACTCGATGATTTTCGCTCGGGGAAAAACAGCAGCGCCTCCTTCTGGATCACGCACCGCGGGAGGTTCATCAGCATCGAGTATTTCGCCCTGCGCGATGAAAACGGCGCGTACCTGGGCACCATGGAGGTGTCGCAGGACCTGACCGAGAAGCGGAAGCTTGAAGGAGAGCAGCGGCTGTTGAGCTACAGGTGATTCGGTGATCCTTGATAATAGAGGGAGACAGTATGACGACAGAAGAGAACGGTGAATTCACGAAAGAGGGACTTCTGACCGAAGCCCTCATCGACTACCAGGACAGCTCCGTGGTCAGCCGCACGGTGATCAACAGGCCGGTCGGCACGGTGACGCTTTTCGCCTTTGACAGGGGCCAGGGCCTTTCCGAACACACGGCGCCCTTCGACGCGCTGGTGCATGTTCTTGACGGTACCGCGGAGATTCGGATCGCCGGAAAGCCTTTCCTGCTGAAAAAGGGCGGCATGATCGTCATGCCGGCGGGGAAGCCGCACGCGCTCAATGCGGTCGAGAGATTCAAGATGATGCTGGTCATGATCAGGGGGTGATGGCAGGGCCGTAACTTTTTGTTGCCGCAGCGGCCCGGGATGGGTATATTACACCGGATGTGCCGGCGATTGCCGTCGCGCACGGTTAGAGAGTACTAGCGTATGCATGCAAGAACAGCCATACCATCTATTATAATTTTCAGCTTGCCCATCCTCTTTTTAGTTGTTGTATTATCAATCACGATTTCGGGCTGCGCTGATGCGGAGGATCAGGGCGACCCCGGTCCGGTAATAGCCTTTTTGAGATGCGCCGGATCATGCAGTGCAACTGCCGTCAATACCGAGTTTACCACCCCGGTGAAGGTCACCATAAACGGCTATACCGGCCACGCCATGGAACCCTTCATCACCCGTGACGGCAACTACCTCTTCTTTAACAGCCTGAACGACGGCAATGATACGTCCCTCTACTATGCGGCACGGGGGGTGGATGACGTGACGTTCAACGGCGCCGCAAAAATCACGGGAGTAAACGAAACGCCGCCCCACCTGGATGCGGTGGCGAGCATGGATACGGACGGTAATTTTTATTTCATCTCAACCAGGGGCTGGCCGGGCGAAATACGCAATGTCTATACCGGGGCCTTCAGCGGCGGCGTGGTGCCTGTTCTTGATAATCTTACCGGGGACTTCTACATCAATCAGCCCGGCTGGATCATCATGGACGGTGAGATAAGCCCCGACGGTCAGACCTATTATTTCGTGAACGCGCATTTCAGCGGCGGAGCGGTCCCTGACAGGTCCGATATCGGAGTCGCCGCGTACGAGTCGGCGTCCGGCGCCTTTAACACGATCGCCGACAATGACGCGATCATGGCGGCCGTCAATACCGGGCGCTGTCTCGAGTACGCTCCGTCGATCAGCGATGACGGCCTGGAGCTCTATTTCACGCGGCTCGACCTCTGCAGTGTGTCATCTGAGATTCTGGTTTCGAAAAGAACCGCCGATTCGGAACCGTTCGGCGAACCGGCTCGCATAGCCGCCATCACCGGGTTTGTGGAGGCGCCGTCACTCTCGGGAGACGGTAAAACCCTCTACTACCATATGAACGATGGCGGGACGTATGCCATCTACAAGGTGTCACGGCCATGAGGGCGCGCGGCCTCGTGGTTGCCGCAGGCCTGGCCGCAGCGGTTGCAGCCCGCCCCCTGTTCGGCGTCGATGATGGCGCCGGGCGGGTTCCCGCGCCAGCTGATAAAAAGGCACGCGTGGACCTCGGCGTCTCGATCGATTATGCCTGGTGGAACCCGGTCTGGGGACGTATGAGCCAGGTCGGCGATATGCTGGTTTACGCCATTGTCAACCGAAGCATACCTTTCCTCAAGATAGAGGAGCGTTCCCGTTCGTACGTCGTCCGCCCGGCCCCTCTCTTCGGTCTCGACTGCGATGTCCGATTCGCGAACGGCTGGGGCCTGTCTGCTACAGTCGGTGCCGGGACCTATCGCGACGCCACGGTCATGGTCGCGTCACTTACCACGAATCCGTTCGCCCCGTCGGAATACAGGCGATACAGGATTGATACGGTGAATTTCCGGGGGGCTCTCAATGTTACCTGCCGGGTCGCGGAATGGCTCAGGCTGTCTCTGGGACCGCTCTATCAGGGATACACTATCAGGGAGCATAGCTCGAGCTACCTGTCGTCGCAGACGGCTACAGAGACCGTTCACAATGCCGGCTTCAGCGCCGGCGGTTCTTTCGACGTGCGCCTCATCGAGAATCTTTTTTTCAGGCCGTCCGCCTCGTTTCTGTATCTATACGGAACGGTGAGCGGCAATCCGGCGGTTTCAAGCCGGAGCCATTCCCATGCGGTGGGGGGCGCGGCGGAGGCGTCGCTCGCCTATTTCATCGAAAAGATACGCGTCACCCTTTCACTCGGTTTTAATTGCGTGGTCCTCCACTATCTCGAGGTTACCAATGCCGATTACCTGAACCGGTGGGACAGCCGGTACGGCCTGACCGAGTCAATAACCTATACATTCTGAAATGGCGGCCGTGCGGGCCGTGCAAACCGAATATCTGGGTTACCGGCTTATTGTATATTAATTACCTGCCATCCAGACAAACAGCCGTTTAAATAACCCGCGGGTAGACAATCCATTCTCTTCATCGATAGCGAGATAGCTCAGTAGCCTTTTGCCGTTTCCGGGGTAAAATATCTTTCCGTATCAAACGGGTCCCTCAATTCCTGCTCGCGCCTGAAGTTGAGTTTTTTCTCCCCGCGGTTGTTCAGGTACTTCGCGAGCTCAAGGTTCATGTCCGCAGGCGCATCAATGCCCGCTTTTGCGAGCGCCTGCCGCAGCAGGGCCCCGGCCCTGTTCGCATAGGCGATCGAATCGCCGAGCACGCGGCCGGTCTCGGGCGCGTTATGGAACCCGAGCGAGTTCTCCGCGCTGATGAACACGAGCCGCAGAAAGCCCTGCATGTACGCCCCTTTTGCTTTTTCATACAGGACCGGGTCTATGGCGGAGCCCGCCGCGCGCCTGGCGTTGGCCAGCTCGATCAGCTTTGCCGTGGCGGCGCACGCGTATCCCGCGCGCGAGAGGAGCGACATGGTCCGGTCCTGCGTGGCGAAGATCTGCCCTTTCAGCCAGGTGGCTGACTCCGTATGACACTGGGCGCAGGCCATGAGCTCTGCCTTGAGCGGGCTGGTCACGTCGTGGTCGGATATCTTGTATGCGCCGGTCCTCCGGTACGGCATGTGGCAGTCCGCGCAGGCGACGCCGGCCCTGAAGTGGACGCTCTGTCTGGAGAAGAGCTCGAACTCCGGATGCCGGATATAGGGCATGTCGATGCCCGTCACCTTCTGGGTCCATTCAATGCGCCGGAAGTCGGTGAGTAGGTCGGCTATGATGTTTTCGATTGATATGTTTCCCCATGATCCCCCGGTCCAGGGCATCGTTGCGTCGCCCGCGACCTTTTTATCGCGGTCACGCGGCACGTAGTAAGTGATATGGCACTGGGCGCAGGCCAGGGTCCTGGCCTCCTGGCGTGATATCTCCTTCTTGCCGATCAGCTCGAGTCCCCGCTTCAGGTGGTCCTTGTTGGTGGTGAGCCCCATGTCGGTGTTTTTATGGCAGTCAATACAGGCCGGCCCTGTTTCGCGCATTTTGGGCGATATCATGTCGAGGGCATCGGTGAATTTCGCGGTCAGGTATTTCATGCCGTGAGTGTTGGCAAGGGTCTTGTGATAGGGCGATTTACACGCCAGGCATACGCCGCCCGGCTTGACCCGCGAGGAATCAATCTCGATCTGGTCGGTGATTGCAAAAAAGTGCCCGCGCGGCTCGTTGTACTCAATGCCGAATCCCCATCCATTGTAGAGGAGTGCCGCGTAGGGATATTCGCTCAGCTTGTCGTATACGATTTTATCCGTATCCCACCCGCGCTTGTACCTGCTCGTGCCCACCGGCTTCGGTTCTTTCGTCTTGAGCCATGATTCGTATTCCAGCGGATATACCTTCCCCCATTCCTCCGGGTCGAATTCGCCGTCCTTGATAAGCCCGGCGGTGATGGGCTGCGGCTCGGGCCCGCACCCGACGCAGAGGCAGAGCGAGAGCGATGCTAAGGTCGCGAGTAGTGCGTAACGTTTCATGGCAGTCTCCTGTTATAGGCTTGAGTGGCTGAATTCATTGAGTTTATGGCTGATCCGCCGGTGGCATGACCAGCAGTCCCGTCCTTCAGTGCTTATGCGCGAGACCATTTCATTGTGACACCGTATGCAGTTGTCCCTGATTACCTTTTTCGCGTGCGTTGTAGCGGTGATATAATCGGGGTAGACCCCGCTGACGAATGAGACCACGTCCTTGGTCCCGTCGATGCCCTTCCATATGAGATGATTTATCCCATTGTTGTTCGGCAGATGGCAATCGACGCATGCGATGCTCCGGTGGACACCGGTAAGGAACCAGACTTCGTATTGTTCATGCATGGGATGACAAAGGTTGCAAAAGGCCGGCCGGGAAGTCTGGTCGAGCAGGCCATGCGGGACAAAGGCTATTACTGCCAGTGCCAGGAGGCCGGCTGCTCCGATAAGATATTTTTTCAGGGTCATCTGAATCATAATATGCCTGGTGAAAACGAGTGATATTCACCGCATGCAATATGCCCATCAATCCTGTCGATGGGAAAAATATGTTCAAGAAGCCTGCATCGTCTGAAGCATGGTATCAGGCCTTAGATGCCTGTCAACTCTTCTTTGGCTGCGATTTTAGGATGTGAAAAAAGTAGTACTCTTGACCTAAATCAATGAGTATTCCGGGAGGTCGGGGTATATTCGATATACATTGCTTATCCGGGCCTTGCTGCTATATGTCCTTCGACAGGAAGGATGAGCCGGCCCTGTAATGCAACCGGAGGAGACTATGAAACGAAGCATTATCACTATAGACGAGGATAAATGTAACGGCTGCGGGCTCTGCGTGCCAGACTGCTCCGAGGGGGCACTCCAGGTGATAGATGGGAAGGCGCGACTGGTTGGCGATCTTTTCTGCGACGGACTCGGCGCCTGCATTAAAACATGCCCGGAAGGGGCCTTGCTGGTGGAGGAGCGGGAGGCGGAGGCATACGATGAACGCAGGGTCATGGAGAACGTGGTGCGGCACGGGCCCAATGTGATCAAGGCGCATCTACGTCATCTTTACGATCATGGCGAGGAGCGCTATTTGCGTGAGGCGATCGATTATCTTCAGGAAAAGGAGATAACGGTGCCGGTGTATGTTGATGCCCCCCCCGTGTCAGAGCACGTTTGCCCTGGCGCGGCCGCCCGCGATATGCGGGGAATAACGGATGATGGGGCATATTCCGGGGGTGCAGCGCGGGTTGGCTCGAAGCTGCGGCAGTGGCCGGTGCAGCTCAAGCTTCTCAATCCTTCCGCGCCATATTTCGACAATGCGAACATTCTCCTGGCCGCGGACTGCGTTCCCTTCGCCTACGGCGATTTTCATCGTGATCTGCTTGCCGGCAGGATCGTGATCATGTTTTGTCCAAAGCTTGATCCCTATATAGATGAATATATTGATAAGATTGCCGGTATTCTCTCCCTGCATGATATATCCTCGATTACCATTGCGCGGATGGAGGTCCCCTGCTGCGGCGGTATAAATATGGTCCTTGAAAGGGCGATGCAGAATGCGGGGAAGGCGGTACCGGTGCGGGAGATAGTTATCGGTATCAGGGGGGACTTGTTGCATGAGGATCCTGTTCCCGAAGCATGTACACGCTGATAGATGGGTATGGGGTCAGAGTAAAAAAACCTGAAAGATAGTTATCGGTACAATCACAATCAGGGGGGTCAGAGTAACCAGCCTTAAAACCGGATAGTTATCGGTACTGATCTGGATTATTAGTAAACATGAAACAAGGAATCGTCATAAATGAAAAAATCAACAGGGACATAGAAGTCCTTGTCGAATTCATAAAGATATACTGCAGCGGCAGGCATGGAAATGCTGAAAAAAATCGTATCGCGGCGCGCGGACCGGTGGGGAGATGTCTAGAAGCGCACGATCTTGCTCTTTGCAGGGAGTGCGGAAGGCTTCTCCTTCATGCCGTATCGAAGCGTCTCATATGTCCTTATGACCCAAAACCCTCCTGCAAAAAATGCCTGACGCACTGCTATGCGCCGGGCTACCGCGATAAGATCAGAGAGGTCATGCGGTATTCTGGAATGCGTCTCATACGAAAGGGCGGGCTCGGGCTGATAAAAAAATATTTTAACTAGAGCTGGCAATCCGGCCCGTTCAAACAGCATTTCAGCTCTGGTATTCCGGATGATGGGCACGCGTTATCCGCAGTGAAAATATCATTTTTTTATAAAATTTGCAATTGACATATTTGGGCCCTGATTTTAGTTTCTCTAATAACAAGCGAAATATTCATAATCAGACATACAGGAGCCTGTCGATGGATAAGATAGTAACTGATTTTGCAATAAATTATCCGGGATTGATTCGCAATGTCGTGTTTATTCTCGGCCTGGGAATGGGAGGCTTTATCGTCCTGTGCGGCTGCATCCGTTTCTGCATCGCTGTCTGGAGAAGGCACAAGGGCATATACCCGCCGGCGACCAGCCAGATGGAAGAGCATTAATATTATTATGAGTGCCTTCCCGAGCCCGGGAGGCGTATAACCTGAACTGACGTATCGGAATTCCCGCGCGAGCGGGAATTTTTATTTTTGATGTTGACGAGCCCATTTCAGCGCGAATGGTATTCAACGATCTGTAACGGTAAAAATTATGAGAAAGGTTCTTCATGCCGGTTCGGCACGTTGGGAAAATCTTTCATATCGCAAGAGCGGGGATCACTCCGGCATGGCCGTCATGTTTATACACGGAGCCGTGGGAGATTCCCGTCTCTACCGCTATCAGCTTCGTCATTTCGGCGCTCGCTACAAGACGATCGCGGTTGACCTGCCAGGGCACGGACATTCCTATACCGGGGTCAGGCCGTCGCTGGATGATTTCATTGGCGCCATCGAAGATATCCTGAAAGAAGAATCTGTCTCATCATTTATCCTCGTGGGCCACTCAATGGGCGGGGGCGTCTGCCTCGAAGCGTATCGACGCGGGATCGGGGGGCTTGCGGGGATGGTGCTGGTATCCACGTCTCCGGTGCTCCCGATAGCGCCTGCCCTGGTGGATATACTGGAGAGGGACGACATGGATGCGCTTGCCGACCTCATTGTCGGCGCGGTATTCAGCAGGAAGGTTGATATACTGACCGGTTTCGCCAGAAAAGGTCTGGCGGAGATGGACCGGGGGGTCATCAGGGGGGACGTGGATATCTGCCGTGAAATGGATTTCACGGGGATGCTGAACGAAATCGACCTGCCGGTGCTGGTGGTGGCCAATCGCGGCGACCTGGTTATACCGTATGATTCCACCGCGGCTATAAGTGAAAAAATCCGTAATGCGCGGCTCGTGGCATTCGATGATGACGGTCATGTCCCTTTTTTCGAAAATCCCCGCAATTTTAATGAATCGGTTGACGAATTTTTAAGCACAATTGAGCCAAAATCTTATCCATAACGTGTTTTTTACCGGTATGGGACCCCGCCGCCAGCTAATATATGAAATACTTGACAAATCGGGCGCTATTTCACATTTTAACAGAATCGTGTTAGTTGCGTTTTTGACAGGCCGCACGGGCGTGCCCCGGGGGGTACCTCCATTTTTATAGATTACGCTGAACAATATTACACACAGGGGAGTAAGTAACATGGCTGTCAAAGTTTCTATCAATGGTTTTGGACGTATTGGACGGTGCGTATTGCGCGTCGTTGCCGGAAATCCCGGCGCCTATGGCGATGTCGATATCGTGAGCATCAATGATTTGACCGACGCTAAGACCCTCGCTCATCTTTTTAAATATGATTCGGTTTTCGGTATTTTCAACGGGGAGGTGTCGAACACCAATGACGCAATTATCGTGAACGGCAAGAAAATCAAGATACACTCTGAAAAGGACCCCGCGGCCCTTCCCTGGAAAGCAGAGGGTGTTGATGTGGTGGTTGAGGCCACCGGACGGTTCCGCGACAAAGCAAAGTGCATGGCGCATATCAGCGCCGGCGCCAGGAAGGTGATCATCACGGCCCCCGCGAAAGAGGAGGACCTGACCGTCGTTCTCGGTGTCAACGATGACAAGTACGACAAGAACAGCCATCATATAGTGTCAAACGCGTCATGCACCACTAACTGCCTGGCGCCGGTCGTCAAGGTCATCCATGACCGGTTCGGCATCGAGAAGGGGCACATGACCACCATCCATTCCTACACCAATGACCAGCGCCTCCTCGACCTTCCGCATGACGATCTTCGAAGGGCGCGCGCGGCGGCCCTTTCCATGATACCGACGACCACCGGCGCGGCAAAGGCCGTGGCGCTGGTTATGCCCGAGCTGAAGGGCAAGCTGGATGGCAACGCGATCCGCGTTCCAACCCCCAATGTTTCGGTCGTCGATTTTGTCTGCATGGTGAAGGAAGGCGTCACGGCGGAGAAGGTGAATGCCGCCCTGAAGGAAGCCGCTAACAGCAAGCTCAAGGGGATCCTCCAGTTCTGCGAAGAGGAACTCGTATCCATTGATTTTGTCGGCAACAGGCATTCATCGATAGTCGATGCCGCGTCCACCAAGGTGATTGACGGCAATATGGTGAAGGTGCTGAGCTGGTATGATAACGAGTGGGGCTACTCGAACAGGGTGGTTGACCTGATCAAGTTTATGATGAAGTAGTAATTCCCCCTCTTCGGCCGCTTCCACTGCGCGCGGGGGAAGCGGTTGTGATTCTGACAGGGAAGCAAAAGGAGTCGACATGGCAAGACGTAAGATATTCGCAGGCAACTGGAAGATGTACAAGAAGCGCCAGGAGGCCCTTGATCTGGTTAAGGGGCTCCTCGCGGGGATAGCCGATATCGGAGAGCGCGAGGTCGTGGTGTTTCCCCCGTCGCCCTGGGCGAAGGATGTCGCTGATCTTTGCCGCGGCTCTCAGATGGCCGTGGGCATGCAGAACATGCATTTCGAACAGGAGGGCGCTTTCACGGGTGAGGTCTCCCCGCTCATGGTGAAGGACGCCGGGTGCAGGTATATCCTCATCGGCCATTCCGAGCGGCGGCATGTTTTCGGCGAAACGGACGACGATGTGAACAAGAAAGTCATGACTGCGCTGAAAAACGATATTGAGCCGGTGATCTGCGTCGGCGAGCTTCTCAAGGAGCGGGAAAAGGGATTGACTGAAGAGGTGCTGAAGCGTCAGGTGGTAAAGGGCCTGGCAGGCGTGAGCGCCGAGCAGATGAAGAACATTGTGATCGCGTACGAGCCGGTCTGGGCCATCGGTACCGGCAAGGTAGCCACGCCCGATATTGCGGACGAAGCGCACCGCTTTATCCGGAAGGTCGTGGAGGGGCTTTATGACGCGAAAACCGCAGATCTCGTCCCTGTTCTGTACGGCGGCTCGGTAAAGCCCGACAACATTGCCGGACTCTTTGCCAAGGAGCATATCGACGGGGTCCTCGTGGGCGGCGCAAGCCTCAAGGTTGATTCCTTCCTTGACATAGTTCGGGTAAAATAATCGTGAGAGAGGCGATATGGGAATTCTCATTACTGTAATATCTGTTATATTCCTGCTCCTGTGCGTCCTTCTGGTGGTGCTTATTCTCCTCCAGTCTGACAAGGGGGCCGGCATGGGCATCCTGGGGGGATCGAGTCAGTCGGCCTTCGGGTCTTCAACCGCGGACGTGATTACCAAGGCAACCGGCGTCATGATAGCGCTTTTTATGCTGGGTTCGCTTGGGCTGGCGACGCTGGAGTCGAAAAGGATGGACAGTCTTAAAAAAGACTTATTAAAAAGTGAGAGCAAGACCAAGGGAGTGATTGAGAGCGGGCAAGACGTACAGGACCAGAAGGATAAAACGCCTGCCGGAACGCCGGAAAATAAATAATACACCTGCGAGCGCATCTATGTAATGTAGCGGTTGTGGCGGCTTATCTTCATTGGCACGAACGGTCAACGTTTTCGTGATACATCATAGTGCGGACCCGGGTAAAAAACCGGACAGCTGCCGAAAAAATAATAAACAGGAGCGTTTAAATGGTCAGTAAAGATTACATTTTTACATCGGAATCGGTCTCTGAAGGGCATCCGGACAAGGTCGCGGACCAGATATCCGATGCCATGCTTGATGAACATATTAAGGGTGATAAAAAATCGAGGGTCGCGATGGAGACTCTCGTTACGACCGGGAGGATCATCCTCTCCGGTGAAATAACCTCGAAGCAGACGGTCGATTATGAAAAGATCGCCCGTCAGGTCGTTGCGGACATCGGCTATACGGACGCCGAGATCGGGTTTGATGCCCAGACCTGCATCTGCGATGTGCATGTCCACACTCAGTCGCCGGACATATCACAGGGCGTTACCGAGGGTGAAGGGCTTTTTTCCGAGCAGGGCGCCGGTGACCAGGGCATGATGTTCGGCTATGCGGTTGCCGAAACCAGTGAATTGATGCCTATGCCGATACTGCTTGCGCACAAGCTGGTCAAGCGGCTGGCTGACGTCCGGAAAAACGGCGAACTGAATTTTGTCCGGCCCGATTCCAAATCCCAGGTGACCATCGAATACGCAGACGGCAAGCCGAAGCGTGTGGAGGCGATCGTGGTTTCGACTCAGCACACGCCTGAAGTCAGTCACAAGGAGATCACCGAGGGCATAGTCGAGACAACGATAAAAAAGGTTATTCCTGCGAGCTTTATCGACAAGGAAACGAAGATCTATATCAATCCGACGGGCCGCTTTGTTGTCGGCGGCCCTCACGGCGATACCGGCCTTACCGGCCGCAAGATAATCGTTGATACGTACGGCGGCATGGGTCGCCATGGCGGCGGCGCTTTTTCCGGTAAAGACCCTTCAAAGGTCGACCGTTCTGCGGCTTACATGGCGCGCTATATAGCCAAGAACGTCGTGGCCGCCGGACTGGCCTACCGCTGCGAGGTGCAGCTGGCCTACGCGATCGGCGTCGCCGAACCGGTGTCGGTTCTGGTCAACACCTTCGGCACGGGCACCATTCCCGAGGATAAAATCTCCGAACGGGTGCGAAGGGTGTTTAAGCTGAAGCCGGCCGGTATTATTGAAATGCTGGATCTGTACCGCCCCATCTACCGTTCGACCTCGAACTACGGTCATTTCGGCAGGGAAGACGCCGGATTTGTTTGGGAGAAGACTGATAAGGCGGGGGATTTGAAAAAATAGTTACCGGTATATTCCTCGTGGATCAAAATAGCCATATGGGTCTCTGTATGGCTATTTTTTCAAATAACGATACGTCGGTACGGCCCGCGAGCCGATAATAATTGCAGAATGTTATGAAGTTCAGACTCTGTTGTTGCGAGGATCGTTGCAATGAAGGAAACCAGAATTAAAACCTACCGGTATCAGTGCTCCTGCGGGTATGAATTGAAGGTCTTTCTGGACGCGGGTATCCCCCAGGAGACGTGCAAATGCAGGATGTGCGGGGTCGTTCTCCGGCG